>VBKQ01000475.1 GCA_005879505.1 Deltaproteobacteria bacterium | reverse complement strand
CGCCTGCTTCTGCAGGACGAGCGCGAGGCCGAGCCTGGTGTCGGCGTCCGGCGGAATCGATCGGAAGTACGCTTCCGCCGCGGTCAGGTCGCCGCGCTCGAGGGCGGCGAATCCCGACTTCTTCGCCTGTGCCGCGCGGCGACCGGCGATCAGCGTCCGGCCGTGCACCGCGTCCGGGTCGTTGCCCGCCAGATCGAACAGCCGCTGTGCCTCGCGCAGGTCCCCGCGATCCAGCGCGGCGAATCCATCCCGGATGATGGTCGCATTGCGCGCGCGCTCCAGGTGCCGGGCGACCTCGGCGTCCCGGGGATGCGCTTTGAGCCACTCGCGAAACAGGGGCACGTCGCGATCCGTCGGCGACAGCCAGAGCAGCGCCTGCCGCCAGCTCGCGGCGGCGTCCTTGCCGATGGTGGGATCGCGCGCGAGCACGGCGAGCATGCCGACGCCCTCGCGGCGCGTCTCGTCCCGGTAGGTGAGCAGCTTCGCCAGAGCGAGCCTGTAGCGGACCTCCGCAGGCGCGCGGCGCGCCAGCCGCCGCAGCCCGTCGCGCGCCTCCTGCCATCCTCCCGGCGCGCCGCCCACGGTCTGGTAGTACTCGAGCGCGAGATCGCCGGGCGGCCCGGCCGGCCCGAACAGCTCGCGATACTTCGCCGCGCCTTCCGCGGCGTGGCCTTCATGCACCTGCTTGCGCGCCTCCGAGAGAAGGGCGACGAACCGCGGCCCCAGCTCGATCTGCCTTCGCAGCACCGCCACGTCCGGATGCGCGGGGGCCACCCTCTCCAGCCGGGAGAGCATCTCGCGGGCCTGCTGCATGCGTCCCGCCCGGGCATTGAACCCTCCCACCGCCGCCAGCGCCTCGGGATTGTCCGGCGCAACCTCCAGCACCTGCTTCCAGGCATCGTCCGCCTTGTCCGATCGGGCGCGCGCCTGCCAGTACCAGGCATTGCGGACGAGACCGCTCAGCAGATCGTCCGCCGCCGCCGCGGAGGCGATCGCTGCAAAGACGATCAGCGCGCGCGCCCGATGCATCGGGTCTCCCAGGCAGGCGCGAGCGAGCCGTCGGCGCCGAAGCGGTAGCGCGACTCGGTGAAGCCCTGCGCGAACAGGACCAGGTTCTGGTCGTAGTAAGCGGGCGGATCGCCGTAGAGCCCGCGCTTGAGCGCTCGGGCCAGGTGCTCTTCCAGGGCGGGACGGGCATCGGCAGGCGCAAGCGGCAGCAGCGCGGCGTAGAAGCCGGGCGGCGCGGACCCACGAGCCTCTAGCGTGCGCGCATCGATCCGCTCGGGCAGCGCGCCCGTCTCCTGGAGCTTGCGCAGCAGTCCCGCCGCGATCCGATCGAGCCCGGGATCGCGCTCGGGCATCATGCCGATCCAGAGATAGACGCGGATGGCGTCGTAGCTGCCCACGCGGCCCGTCACCGGATCGTGCAGGAGCTGTCCAGCCTTCGCGAACGCCCAGTCAGGCACCGCGCCCGCCGGAACGAACAGCCGCAACATCTCCATCGAGCTCTGCAGCACCGCGCCCCAGGGCGCGCCGAGCCGCGCGAAGCGCCGCAGGATCTGCGGCGGCGAATAGCTCGGGTTCACGCGGAACCCGCCCTCCAGGTTGAACCCGCTTGCTCCGGGAACCAGCACGGTCCCGAGCTGCGGGACGTTCGCGACCTCCCGCGCGGCGACGTTCGCGAGCAGCCGCTGGCCGAGCGCGGCGTATCGCGGCTGTGACCAGAGCCGCCCTGCCTCGAGCAGATCGTAGGCCAGCCAGAGGTCGGCATCGCTCGCGGAGTTCGCGTCGATGACGCCCCAGGAGCCGTCCTTGCGCTTCCCCCAGTGCCAGGCCGGAAGGTTGCGCGCGAGATCTCCCTGCGCGAGGTTCTGCTCGGTCCAGGCCAGTAGCCGCTGGAAGAGCGCGCGGTCGTTCGCGACCAGCGAGAAGAACAGCGCGTACGCCTGCCCCTCGGAGGTAGTGCGATCCCCGGCCGTGCGATCGTGCCGCCTCCCCGAGCGCGAGGCGGGCGCGCATGCGCCGGGCGAGGAACCTGCGTCCGTGCGCCGCCAGCATCACCGCGCCCGCCAGCAACACGGGGGGCAGTGCCAGCCAGTGGGTGGCGAGGAACCAGCGCAGGCGCGTCCATGCGTCGAGCTCGCCTCGCCCGAAGGTCCCGCCGATGCGAAACATCGCGCGCTCTCCGCCGGCGAGCACCAGGAGATCTCCGCCCCGGCCGCGGCTCTGCGCGTATCCGAGGAAGTCCGCGAAGCGCGGCAGGGCAGTGCCGGTGATCACCACTGCCACGCGCCCCGCAGAGATCGGGGACTCGATGGCGGCGATCGCCGCCGTCTCGCCGGCCCGCGAGAGCAGCTCTTCCGCGCGCTGCGCCTCCAGCAGCGGCTCGGGCCCTCCGAGCAGATCGAGGGGTCGCACCGTCCGCTGCACGCGCGCCGACTTGCCCTGCAGCGCGAGAGGAAGGGCGTTGCCCCAGCGGAAGACGAGCGGGTTGTCGTCCGGCGTCCCGATGGCGAGCACGTCCCGGTCCGCCGGCGTATCCGAGGGCGGCGGGAACGTCGCGCGGATGCCCACCTTGCCGGTGATCTGCGCCAGCTGACCGAGCACGGAGAACGCCATCGACAGCTCGGCCGGAGAGGGACGCTCGGGCAGGACCACGGCGGTCTCGCCCAGGTCGGGAATGCGCGTGAAAGGAAATCCGTCGAAGGCGAAGGCCGAGACGTCAGGCAGGTTCGCGAAGTGGCTCAGGTCCTCGACGTGCAGGACCGAATCGCCGGCGATCTCGACGCGGGGCGGCTCTCCGGAGGTCCACACCGGAATCGCGGCGCAGGGATCGGGATCGGGATAGTGGACGTGGACCAGCAGCTGGTTGAATCCGCGCATGTGCTCGCGCGGGATCCTCAGCCGCACCCGCTCCGGTTTCCCCGGCGCTGCCCGCGGCAACGTCGCCAGGTAGTAGCCGTTGATCTCGACGTCGAGCCGCGGCGGGATCGCCCCGCGCGGGATGCGCTCGGAGTACCCGAGATCGAGCACCACGAACTCCGCGGGCCAGATCCAGAGGTCGGGAGCGACGCGGAAGCGCACCGACATCGTGGCCGGCGTGTTGCCTTCATGCGCGAAGACGCTTCCCGCCGGGTATTTCGAGAACGGCACCGGCCGGCCTGAGGGCACCCAGCGGGGCGCCGAGTACGGCGGCGACGGCGGCTGCTGGGACGGCGCCGCGAGCATCGCTTCGGATCCGGTGAGGCGGGCGGTCCGGGCGGCAAGGCCCTCCACCGCGGCGCGCAGCTCCTCTCCGTTGCGGCCGCCGATCACCAGGAGCTTCACGTTCGACTCGGGATGCGCCGGATGGTCGATCATGCGGATCGAGGGACCGCGCAGAGGCTCGATACCCAGCCGGGCAGAATCCGCGCTTCCGAGCCGCACCTCGTCGCGCGAGGGCGGATGGCCGAGCACCAGGGGGACGGTCGCGCTCGCGTCGTACCCGCGATCGAAGAACGGCAGCGGAAGCAACGCGAGCTCGTTCGGGAGCGGCACCGGGTTCGCCTGCAGGACGACCCCGATCGAGCGCACCGCCGCCCAGGCGGCGGGACGGGCCAGGCAGCGGCCTTGGCGGTCGCGCAGGCGCAGAGAGAGGGTATTGCGGTCCGCGAGCAGCGTGCGCGCCACGGGAATGTCGGGCGGATGCGGATCATCGCCGGAGAGCAGCGCGAGCCGCTCGTCGTTGACCAGCACTTCGAGCGACTCGACGGGGCCTGCGAACACGATGCGCACGGCGGCGCCGGTCAACTCCTCGTCGGCGCGCGCCGTGAACGGGAAATCCAGCGCCGCCGCGCTCGAGTCACGCTGTGCCTTCGTGGGACCCAGCTCGACGAAGCGCTCGGCGTGCGCCGCGACTGCGCAGAGGAAGTACAAGGCGGCAGCCGCCAGCCTCATGCCTGGCTCCGGACCGGGGCGGGCATGCCCGAAGGAAGCGCGCGCCGGCGCAGCGGCAACGCGAGGGCGCGGCCCACTCCCGCGATTCCGTGGCGGGCGATCTGCAAGAGCGTGAGCAGCGGGCGATCGCGGCGGTGCCCCTCGCTCCATCCCAGCCAGGCGTCGGCGCGGGAGAAGATCGCCCGCACCAGATGCGCTTCCTGCTCCGACGAGAGCGCAGTGAACCGCACGCGCGCCGACCGGCCACCGGACTCGAGCACTTCGGCCGGCAGCGGTTGCTCCTCATCGAAGAAGAACAGCGACAGCCAGAGCTGCTCCCGCCGCGACAGCGTCGCCGGTGCGCGCAGCGTGATGCTGGCGCCGTCGCGGCCCAGGTCGCGCGTCTCCGCGGCCGCCGTGGTGCCGTCGGAAAACCGGAGCATGGCCGGAAGGCGGGCCGGGACCCGCTGCGCCGCGCGCACCTGTGGGCGCTCGCAGGCGGCCCCGACGGCAGCGCCGAGGATGATCAGGTTGTGCAGCGCCCAGGCCGCATTGATGGCGAGGGAATCGAGGTCGCCCTGTCCGGTGCGCAGCTTCCAGGCGCCGGCCGCGAGGGCCGCCAGGTTCACGGCGGTGAGCAGCAGGTAAGGGAGCGCGATGCGGACGTCGAAGTAGGGAGCGTCGACGCGTCCGCCCTTCGCGGTGACGTTGAATCTTCCCGTCCGCGGAGCGATCAGCGCCAGCGTGGTGGGAATGGCGGTGTAGGAGGCGAGACAGGTCTCGTACACTTCGGACCAGAAGGAGTGCCGGAAGCGCCCGTGGATGCGCGCATTGCAGGCCGTGGAATGGATCAGGTGCGGCAGCCCGTACGCCACCGCGGCCAGAGGAAGCGCGTTGAAGATGTGCCACCCGAACACGAGGTATGCGACCGGCGCGAGCAGGAACACCAGCCGCGGGATCCCGGAGAAGAAGTGCAGCATCGCGGCGAAGTAGCTGAGCCGCTGCGCGAGGCTGAGGCCGCGGCCCAGAAGCGGGTTGTCCAGGCGGAAGATCTGTGCCATCCCACGCGCCCACCGGATCCGCTGCCCGACGTGCCCCGCCAGCGTCTCGGTAGAAAGACCGGCAGCCTGGGGAACGTCGAGATAGGCCGTGCGCCAACCTTGGCGGTGCATCTTCAAGGCGGTGTGCGCGTCCTCGGTGACGGTCTCGACCGCGATGCCACCCACGTCCGCGAGCGCGCTGCGCCGCAGCACCGCGCAGGAGCCGCAGAAGAACGACGCGTTCCAGGTATCGATCCCGGGCTGGATCACGCCATAGAACAGCTCGCTCTCGCCTGGAACCCGGGCCACGGTCCCGAGGTTTCGGCTGAAGGGATCGGGCGAGTAGAAGTGGTGCGGCGTCTGCACGAGGGCGAGCTGGGGATCGCGGATCAGCCACCCCATCGTGATCTGCAGGAACGAGCGGACCGGAACGTGATCGCAGTCGAAGACGGCGACGTACTCGCCGCGCGTCTTCCGCAGCGCATGGTTCAGGTTTCCCGCCTTCGCGTGCGCGTTGTCCGGCCGGGTGATGTAGCCGACGCCGGCCTCGGCGGCGAACTGCCGGAATGCCGCACGCCGTCCGTCGTCGAGGAGCCACACCCGCAGGCGGTCGCGCGGCCAATCCAGCGAAGCCGCCGCGAGCACGGTGGCACGCACCACCTCGAGCGGCTCGTTGTAGGTGGGGATGAATACGTCCACGCTGGGCCAGCGCGACACGTCCTGCGGCAGGGGCACCGGTCTGCGGCGCAGGCCGGCGATCGACTGTCCGTAGGCGAGCAGCAGCATCGCACAGGCGTAGAGCTCGGCTGCGAGGAGGATGCCGCTGAGCGCGGCATCGAACGACCAGTCGGACGCGAGAGTCGTTCCCAGGCGCCACCAGAGGTAGCGGCAGGTGGTCGCCACCGAGAGGAGCACGAGCACGAGGGTGGCGAGCCGGCCTTGCGATCGCGCGACGATCAGCGCGGCGGCGATCAATGCGCCGGCGAGGGCGAACTGCGTGCGCAGATCGAGGGGCGTGACGACGAAGAGCGTGAGGCAGAGCCCGGCGAACGCCGCTGCCAGCAAGCGGGGGATGTCAGTCGACCCACGCATGCCGTTCGCTGCCCCTCCCCCAATGGAGCTCGCGCGCGAGCGCGTCCAGGTCGGCGACCACCTGCGACCCCGGCGCGACGTCGTGGACCAGCCGCCGCGCAAGGAAGGCGTCGTGCAGCGCCCGATCCTCCTGCACCACGGTCGCGAGGACGCGCGGCCGCAGCGACCGGCGCATCGCCGCGAGCGCTTCCCGGTCGGCGCGGCGCCGGCCGTCGAAGGCGTTGATCAGCCAGCGAGCGCGCGGCTTGCGCCAGGAGCGCATCCGCGTGCGCACCAGCAGGTCTTCCATCTGCGCCACCGCGGCCACCGAGGCCGCATCCGGGCGCGCCACCACCAGAAGCTCGTCGGCCTCGCTCAGCACGTCCGTGGGAGGTGGCGACCCGGTGTCGACCAGCAGCACGTCCCGTTCCAGCGCGAGGTGCTCGATGCAGGTGGAAGGGTCCCGTCCTTCGGCGCCGAACATCGCCGTCAGGGTGCCTTGCGGGTCGACATCGATCACCCCGGCTCGTGTGCCCTGCCGCGCGAAGGCGCGAACCAGA
>VBKQ01000122.1 GCA_005879505.1 Deltaproteobacteria bacterium | reverse complement strand
AACCCGATCGAGCTGGTGGACATCGTGAAGCGGTTGGCCTCGAAGGGTCTCGAGATCCAGCGTTACAAGGGCCTGGGCGAGATGAACCCGGAGCAGCTCTGGACGACGACGATGGATCCGGCGACGCGGACGCTCCTGGAAGTGCACGCGGACGACATGGCGGAAGCGGAGCTGATGTTCACGACGCTGATGGGAGACGCAGTGGAGCCGCGGCGGGAATTCATCGAGAAGCACGCGCTGGACGCGACGAATCTCGACATCTGAGCTTCAGATCAACCGCCGAGCACGCCAAGATTTTATTTTCCTGACTGCCGCGGGTACGACGGCAGTGCGGGATCCGCGCCGGGTGCGGAGTGGCTGCCGGCGTGGGCCTCCACGATCGCCGGTCTACCCGAGGGCAGTTCCAGGATGCCGGTCAGCGTTACCGCGGTGAGCCAGGCGGAGTGGCGGTCGGGCGAAATGGCGATGTAAATGGTTGCGGGCTCATCCCCGGGCAGAGGGGTGAGCTGCGCGGACCGGGCGCCGGAGAGGATCCTCGCGTGCAGGGGGACCTGGCGGCCCAGACGGCGAAACGGCGGCGGACGCACCTGCGCGAGTGCGAAGCTGAACTGGGCGGCGTCGGGGGCGTAGAGCCCGTCGTAGCGCTGGTCCAATTCGTCCGCGGCGACTTGAAGGGCGTCGAGCAATGAAGGCGCGGGATCGGGCAGCGGTCGGGGGTCGCCCGAGGCGGAGCGTAGGGAGAGGCAGGCACCGACCAGGAGGAGAAAGGTGACGTGCAGGGGGGTCGGCCGGGTGCGGTCCACGGCCGTGCGCGAAGCCAGCCAGAGCGTGAAGAGGGCGAGCGCGGCGGCGGCGATAGCGAGAAGGGCGCCGTACGGGACCTCCCGGGCGAGAGCCGTGTGGAAGATCCCCTGCGACTGGACCCAGACCAGGGCGGGGCGCGCGACCAGCGCCTCGCCGAGGGCGGCAAGGGCCCCGTATGCGCAGAGATAGGCGATCCTGATCATCTCGGCATGATGGTCTTGAACCCGCGCGCGAAATGCGCTGTAGGTTTCGCATGCTCCTCGCGCTCTTGCTTGCCGCGGCGCCCACGCCGCTCTTCGCGGATCCGCGCCTCGGGGAGGCGATGGGGCGTATCGATCCGCGGCCCGGAGCGTGGGCGGAGTACCTGGTGCGCGCGCCAGGGCACGAAGACCTCCGGGTGCGCGCGACCGTCCTGGCCGATGCAGCCGACGGGCGGCACTGGCTCGAGCTCATCACGGCATCTGCCGGCGGGATTGTCTCCGCGTCCAGGGTGCTCGTGCGCGCGGACGCGACGCTTCCCCAGGGCATCGAGCGCATGTACCTGATGCTCGCGGGACAGCAGCCCATCGAGGTCCCGCTCGACCGCATCAAGCTTCCCCAAGCGCCGCAAGCCCGCGCGCGTCCCTCCGTCGCGCGCGTCGGGACCGAGCGAGTGAACGTTCCCGCGGGAACGTTCACGGCGGAAGCGATGCGTATCGCAGGAGCGCGCGTGTGGCGCACGGCGAGCGTGCCGCTCTGGGGCCTGGTGAAAGCGCGGTCGTCGCGACAGTCGCTGGAGCTGGTTGCCTTCAGCATGTCAGGAGGCCACTCCGTCTTTCCACCCGGTTGGGATCAGGGAAAGGGCAGCGACAGGGCGGAGCAGTAGCCCCGGACGTGCGCGTTGATGGCGCGAAGCATCTGCGGATGAGTCTTCAGTAGCCAGGTGCCTCCCACGGCCAGGGCCCCGAGCAGCGTCGCGAGCAGAAGCGCGGACTCGACCAGCGCCTGTCCCTCTTCGCCGGGGTGCGAAAAACGGCGGCGCGGCGCGGTCATCAGAAGTCCCCTTCCCTGCGAGTGACGAAGACCGCGGCGCCGGATCGCTCGTCGAGCTTCTGCAGCGCGATGCTGACCGTCATCCCCGGCTTCGTGAACGTCAACAGACCCTCCGCGCCGGCGTGCTCGGTAAAGCCTTGCGCGCCGAGCGCCACGCGGTAGAAGCTCGCCACCTCGCGCGGGGCCAGGGCGCTGACGAATTGCGCGCTCTCGCTCCTGCTACCCGGATCAACCCCTCGAAATCCGAGATACGCACGATGTCCGGGCGGAACGGGAAAGGACGCGCCCTCTGCCGTCGGCAGCACGCCCGGGGGCTTGCGCGGATTCGTTGCACCCACCATCACCAGCGTTTGCCCGTCCGGCTGCGCGACGGCGTTGATGAACCTCTGCAGTCCGTTGTCCGGATCGAAGGCGGCCACGTGTGCGAGCGCCGGCTCAGGCGAGATGAGCGGCGTCAAGCCCCGGACGCGAAAGGCATCGGCGTAGAAGCGGATCACGCGCGCCGGCGGATCCGGCGTGTAGAACAGCGCCAGCTCCATTGGCTGTCCGTTGACTTCGAGGGAGCTCCCGAGCCGGAGCTCGCCGGCGCTGCTCGGATACCGCGGCTCGCCGCCGAGGCGTGTCTGCGGGCCCGGCGCAAGCTCGGCGAACGCGCCGCTGGCCCAGGTGCCGCCCAACAGAACGGCGCCCGCGGAGGCGATACCGAGCGAAAACCGGAGGGCGTTCATCGGCAGCCTCGGTAGCTGTTCGCCACCTGCGCTTTCGTGGACCCGGCGAAGAAGTGCCCGCGGCATCGGTAGGTCTTCACGTATCCGTTTCCGGCCGCAAGCCGCGGGTCCACCGGCGCAAGCTCCGCCGAGTCCAGCTCCCGATCCATCCCGCCGTACCTCCGCCAGTACGTCGATTGAATCCGGTACGGCACCGTGTAGCGCGTGCGGTCGACGCGCTCGCCGATGCTATGCTCTCCATCGAGGTAGCGCGGCGCGGTGCCGGACGTGGTCACGTCGCCTGCCCGCTGCGTCGGACAAGGGACCAGGGCACCGGCGATCTCGCATTCGTGCGGCACCCAGCTCTCCACCGCCCTTTCAGGCGGCAGGATGGTGATCGGGCCGCGGTTGGTCGCGAGGTCGTCCATGCGGCCGATCGAGAAGATGTCGGGCAAAGTGCCGCCTGCGAGCGTCCTGCTCACGCCGGAGCGCATCGCGCGGCCCACGAAGTCGCGCAGATCGCGAAAACCGGCGATGCCTTCGACGCCAAAGAACGCGATGCGGTCCACCTGCGCGCTGACCTGCTTCTCCACTTCCGGATACGTGCGCGACGGCGGCGTGCCCACGTCGGCGCCGGCACCGGTCAGCGTGTACACCGTTGGCTTGGGCCAAGCCTTCCAGGTGTCGAACACGAGTTGCATCGGCCGCTGCGAAGGCGGCGGCGCCTGCAGATGGAAGTCCCCGAGGGCGCGTCCGTGGCCCTGGTCGCCTCCGCCGCGCAGTCCGGGCAGGTCGCCGCCCTGCAGTATCGGTGACCGCGCGTCATGGCGTGCATGCACCAGAGCCACCCGGGCGATGGCCATGCCCCGAGAGTTGAAGCGCATGGCCGCGGTCGCGGGATCGACGGATCGGGAAAGCGACCCGGCGACCGCGTCGAGAAACCGGTCCCATGGAGCCCCGGTCTTCTCCAACCGCGAGGACCCGCCCAACGAGACCTCGGCGGTGGTCGAGTCCACCTCGGCGCGCCAGGTGAGGTTGCGCGTGAGCGGATACATGAGCAGGCCGGTGCTCTGCATCCGGATCTGCCTCGGCGAACGAAGGTCCGCGAAGCGGCTGCGGACTTCCGCATCGACCCGCGCCGGCGGCTTGAAGACGGTGTTCTCCCAGAGCGCGTACCGCAGCGCCTCAGCGGCCTTGCACTTCAGGATCAAGACGTCGGTAAGCGCGGCCGACCAGCAGATGGCGAGTACCAGGCAAGGAAGGACGATCGCCGCTTCCGTCAACGCACTGCCCTGGTCCTCGGTGTGCAGCCGCGGCATGTCAGTGGAGCAGGAGCTGCCGCAGTCCCGGCACGCTGGTGAGCCCGATCTTCGCAGCCACGTTGGACTCGAGCATGGGCATCAACCGCGCGCCCCAGAGCGGGTTGAAGAAGTTGGGCATCTCCTTCCAATCGCCGGGCCGATGGTAGTAGGCCTGCGCTGCGGCGAACGCGTTCAAGCCGTGTCGCAGCGGCTGCAGCGAACGCGGAAGGCCGGGAATCCACGGCGCGTCGGCGTTCGTGGAGCGGAAGTCGACTGATGCCGTGCCGGCTCCGCGGCCGTTCCAGGAGAAGCGGCGCCGGTCGGTCTCCCTACCCTCCGCATCGGAGTCGGCAGCCTCGAGGGAGAGGCCGATGACCACGTCCGGTTGTGCGAAATTGCCCAGCTGCGCCGTGGGACCGCGGCCCGGGCGCGCGCTCGCTTGCGGCGCGAAGTACACGTACGGCGACATCCAGAACATGCGCTGGTCGGGCGAAGGCGCATATCTCCGCAGAGCTTCGCTCATCGCGTCGCGGGCGTGACCGACGCCCGGGAAGATCCGCCGCAGCCAGCCCGGGACGGAGAAGAGCAGATAGTACTGGTGCTCGGACTTCGGGAACGGCGCGTAGAGCTGGTCCATCTCCACCAGCGAGAGCACGTTGAGCCGCTTGGTGAGTCCGAAGGCCTTCGCTACCAGCTGCAGCCGCTGCCCGCTCCACACCTGCGGCGGCGCGGTCTGTGCTCCCTGGAGGCCTGTCCGGGGCGCGTAGGCTCCCATCTCCGTCCGGCCGACGCTGCCCAGGTGCAGCGAGGCGACGCCGATGGAGAAACCCCAGCGGAAGTGCCGCGCCATGGGGGAGAGCGCAGGGTCGTCGTGCCGGTCGCCGTACGCGACCCAGGGCTGCCGCGCGGAGTTGGCGATCTCCAGCATGTGCAGACGCGCCTGCTGCACGGGAGCGCTTCTCGAGTTGGTGAGGATCCGCAGCGACTCCTCAGCGTTCTGCGGCATCGCGAGATGGCCGCGCGCCTGCGCGAAGACGGCCTGGTTCGCCAACGGCAGGACCAAAGGCCAGATCGGCCGATAGGGATGGTCCGCCGAGTCGCCGGAATGGGCCTCCGGCGGCAGCGGTCTCCCCAGCCGCAGCCATACCGAATGCCACGCGCCTTCCTGCAGCCCGTAAAGAAGCATGTTCGCGGCGGAGAGCACCGGGCAGAGCGCCGCGATGCCTGCGTCGAGGATGCGCATCAGAGCGCCGAGACCGTTCTCGATCGCGGCCGCGATCGGTCCGATGTACGGCAGGGTGTCGAGGACCTCGAGCAGAGGCTTGAGGCCCGCCCAGATGAAATGCAGCCAGGTGAGATAGCTGGTGGCCGCCATCACCGATGCGTAGTGCACGACCATGGCGCGGTTGGTGTACGCGGTGAAGTTCATCACCCGCGCCTCCAGCGCCGCCTGCGAGTAGGCCGCCGCGTCCGCCGCTGCCTGGAGTTGCACCTTCTGGTAGACCGTGCGGCCGAGGTTCACGGTCCCGAGCACGCAGAGCATCAGCACGAGCCCGAAGATCGCCGCCAGCACCAGCGCCTGCCCTTCTTCGGAGCGGCGGACCCGGTGGAGCGCGCCGATCACGGATGTGCCCACTTCCGGTAGGGGTTCGACTGCATCCGCATGGTGTAGAAGGCCTGGACGGGCAGGTAGTAGCGCCCGGCGCGTGCGGCGGCGGCGAGCGCCGCGATGGGAATGCCCTCCGGAGTGCCGTCGGGGACGGCGATGCCTGCAAGGGCATGCGACGTGGCGATCGCGTCCGGCCCGGTCTGCGAGCCCAGGCGTGGCCCGGTGAGATCCCATCCCCTCCAGGATTGGAGCAGTCCGCCTTTTGCGGCGACCCAGATCGCCTGGATCATCCTGTTCGCGAACGGCACCTTCAGCTCGTAGAGCCAGCGGATCTGCAGGGAGAGCAGCGTCGCCTCGGTCGCGCCGGGACGGACGTCGTCGAAATCGATCTCCTGACCGTCCAGGTGCCTTCCCCACCGAGCGAAGTCCGGCGCCACCGGGTTGTGTACGTACACACGGACTTGCTCGAGCCCGAACGGCTTGAGGACGGCATCCTCCGCTTGGAGACGAAGAAGGGTCCTGGCGATCGCGGACACCCCGTCGAATGGGTCACTGCCGGAAAGGACCGCGAGCGTCGCGGCCTGCTTCATCCTGGCCGGATCGCCGTCCATCACGATGCCGGCGCGCGCGGCCGCGGAGGCGGCGTATTCCGCGAGGATCCTCGCCTGCTGCAGTTGCGTCAGCTGCAGCGCGAGCAGCAGGAGGAACACCATCGCCGGAAGCACGATGGCGGCCTCGACCACCGCCTGTCCGTCTTCGCCTCGCAGCATGGGGATCCATGCTGCCTCGCCATTGCCGGCGATCCCATCCGTCAAGCGGCGCCCGGCGAGATCCGTTGTCGCCATCGCCGCGCCCGCGCTACAACGAGGGGCGACTGGGGCGTCGTCTAAAGGCAGGACGCGGGACTTTGAATCCCGCTATGATGGTTCGAATCCATCCGCCCCAACTGTTTTACGCGCATGCCGTGGACCACGTATTGACGCTCTCATTCCCACGTGCTCAGTCTCGACCGACCGGGTCCGTCGTAGTCGCACTGCGCGGCCGCGCCGTGGACCCGGGAGCAGCAGAGGGCGTCATGCGCCCGTATGTATTCAAAGCCAGGCCGAAATTCTGCCTCGCCTATAAGCCGGCTGTGATCTGGGTCGAGTGTCCGAAATGCGGGCACCCGCATGAAGAGTACTTCGGTCCCGCAGACCGAGATGTACGAGCTGCGGAGGTCGCGTTCCTTCAGCGCGCATACCATCGGGTCGCGGAAATCGCGCGCGGCCGGTCGAAGCACGCGCGTACCGCATCCCGCTGAACCGTCCAGCGAGATCGTCAACGGTTGAGCTGTGCGCCCGGCTCACGCGCATCGAGCATCTGCACGGCAAACGTGCCCAGCCAGTGCTCCCCCTCGTAGCTGCCGCTGGCGATGAACGGCAGCGATGCCTGGGCGTGGGTGTCTGCGAGCTGCGCCAGCGCTGGACGGCGCAGAGCAGCTGCGAGCGCATACAAGCAGCGGGCGCGCGACAGATTGAGGCCATCGAGATGGACGATCTTCGGGTCCGTGCGGTCGGATACGATCGCCGGCGTCAGTCTCGGCGCCGGCAGGAACGCTTTCACCCAACCGCGAAACTCGCGCGGCGAGAGAACGCGCGCCATCAGCGCCACTTCCTCCAGCGAAGGCGAGAGGAAGTCCTCGCCGCCGGGCTCCCACTTCAGCGGCGCCTCCCTGTCCTTCCCGAAGTAGGTCCGCGCTCGCTCGACGATGAGGGCACCGAGCTTGTCGTCGTGGACGGCCTGCGCGTAGTCCAGCGCCAGCGAGAGCCCGAACGCCGTGTTCGGGTGCACGCCTGTGCGGATGGGATACGTCTGGCGCGGCAGGAAATCGAGGAACGCGCGCGTCACGGTGTCGGCGAGCGGCTGCAGCGCGTCCGCCCAGCGGCGCGCTTCGGGCGAATCCCAGGCGCGCAGCTCGGCCTCGAGCTTCAGCAGCCACGCCCATCCGTAGGTCCGCTCGAAGCTCTTGCGGTTCGGCTGGCCGAAATACTCCACCTCCACCGCGATGGGTTGCGGCGCGAGGTGCTCGTCTAGCAACGCATGGATCTCCGCCGCCTCCGGAAGCTGCGGGAACTGCCGCAGGAGGCGCGCGAGCATCCAGTGGCCGTGCACGGTCGAATGCCAGTCGAAGCAGCCGTAGAACGCTGGATGAAGCGCGCGGGGCGAGAGCACCTCGTGCGCGCCGTTCATCACGTGCTCGAGCTTGTTCGGATACTCCTGGCGCGCGCACTTGAGCGCGAGCCGGGCAAAGTGCGAAGCGGCGCCTGCGTCGAGCGACAGCGCAACCGCGAGGAGATGTACCATCCACGCAGTCTACTCCCAGCACTGCGGACGCCACGAAGGTGGCGTCGCGGAACGTTACCGAGCGCGGCCGGGAAAAGCTGTGGCCCGCCCCGAGTTGGTGTAGATCGCACGCCCCATGCCGCTTTCGATCGGGATCGTCGGACTGCCAAACGTAGGCAAGAGCACCTTGTTCAACGCCCTCTCCGGCGCCTCCGTGCTCGCCGCCAACTATCCCTTCGCGACCAAGGACCCGAACGTCGGCGTGGTCCCCGTGCCCGACGACCGGTTGGAGAAGCTCGCGGTACTCTACAAGCCGAAGAAGACGACGCACGCAGCGTTGCAGTTCCTCGACATCGCCGGCCTCGTGCGCGGTGCCTCCAAGGGCGAGGGCCTCGGCAACCAGTTCCTCGCCAACATCCGCGAGGTGGACGCGGTCGCGCACGTGCTGCGCTGCTTCAGCGATCCGGACGTCGTGCACGTGGACGGAACCGTCGATCCCGTGCGTGACAAGGAGGTGGTCGATACCGAGCTGGAGCTCAAGGACCTGGAGTCGCTGGAGAAGAAACGGGAGCGGCGGGTCAAGGACGCCAAGGCCCCGGGCAAACCCGGAGAAGAAGCGAAGGCGGATCTCGCAGTCTACGACAAGCTCGCGGCGGCGCTGGAGGCCGGCCGGCCGGCGCGCAGCGTGCCACTCAGCGATGAGGAGAAGCCACGGGCCCGGGAACTGTTCCTGCTCACCGCAAAGCCCGTGCTCTACGTGGCGAACGTCGATGAGTCCCAGCTGGCCTCGCTGGATTCCGACCCACTGGTCGCCAAGGTCCGGGAGCTTACGCAAGCCGAAGGTGCCCGCATGGTCGCGATCTGCAGCAAGGTGGAGGCGGAGATCCAACAACTGCCGCAGACCGAGCGCGGCGAGTATCTCGCGACCGTCGGTCTCTCCGAGCCCGGCCTGAACCGGCTGGTGCGCGAGGGGTTCGCGCTGCTCGGCCTGCAGAGCTTCTTCACGGGCGGCGAAGACGAGTGCCGCGCCTGGGTGATCAGCAAGGGTACGCGCGCGCCGCAAGCGGCAGGGGCGATCCACAGCGATTTCGAGCGCGGGTTCATCAAGGCGGAAGTGATCCGCTGGGACGAGCTGCTCCGTCATGGCTCGGAGGCCGCGGCGAAGAGCCGGGGAGCGATGCGGGTGGAAGGCAAGGACTACGTCGTCCAGGACGGCGACGTGATGCACTTCCTCTTCAACGTGTGACGTGCTTCACGACTCCGGTGGCTTCTCCGCTTCGAGCACGCGCGCCCGCGTCTTGACCACCGTGAACGCGACGCGCCGGTTCGCCGCCCGGCCTTCGACGGTCCCGTTGCTGGCGACCGGCCGCGTCGGTCCGAAGCCGCGCGGCACCAAGCGCTCGCGGGCGACTCCTCGTCCGGCGAGGTAGTCGGCCACCGCCTTGGCGCGGGCCTCCGAGAGCAGGATGTTGAACGAGGATGGTCCGCGGTCGTCCGTGTGCCCTTCCACCTCGACGAGCAGCAGATCGGGATGGCTCTTGAGGACGGCGGCCACCTGATCGAGCAGCCACCACGACTTGTTCTCGATGCGCGCCAGTCCGGTGGCGAAGTGGACCTGGTCGAGGATCTCCAGCGAGGTGGCGGAGACGACCACGCGCTGCCGGATCCCCTGCGGGCAGCCGTGGTTCCCGGCGATTCCCGGCTGATCGGGACAAGCGTCGTCATCGTCCGGAATTCCGTCGCCGTCG
>VBKQ01000474.1 GCA_005879505.1 Deltaproteobacteria bacterium | reverse complement strand
GATGTTCTCCTCGAGCGAAGAAAAAAGTGGAAGCTGCCCCCGGCCCCGCTCGAGCGCGGCTATTGGAAGCTGTACTTCGACCACGTGCTGCAGGCGAGCGAAGGCGCCGACCTCGATTTTCTCGTCGGCAAGAGCGGCGCCTTCGTGCCCCGCGACAACCACTGAGGTTGACAGTCGCGATTTTTCGGCCCTACAAGAACGTTCGATCGAGGCCGCCCAACAACTCAGAAGGGGAAATCGCGATGAATCGTTTTCATCAGAGCCGGCTGCGCCTGCCAACCATCGGTGTCCTCTCGTTCATCTTCCTCCTGGCCGTGGCCGCGTTCGCCGCCGGGCCGCAGACGGTGCAAGGGCCCGGAGCCGACCCCGAGTGCTTCAAGGCCTGGGGAAACAACACCAAGTATTTTCAGTGGAACAAGAAGAAAGGACCGTACCGCGTCGCGCTAGACAATGGCTTCATCGGCAATACCTGGCGCATCCAGATGATCAAGACCGCCAAGGCGTTTGCCGAGCAACCGGGCGTGAAGGGGAATTTGAAGGAGTTCAAGGTGATCTCGACGGGCGAAGACCTGCCCGCGCAGATCGCCGCCGCCAACAACTTCATCGACGCCGGCTACGACGCGGTCATCGTCAATGCGCTCAATCCCGCGGCTTTCGCGCCGGTGGCCAAAAGGGCCAAGGCGGCTGGGGTCGTTCTTCTCTCGTTCGACAACGTCATCGAGTCAGATGACAACATCGTCGTGAACGTGGACCAGGTCGAGCTCGGCCGTCTCGCGGCGAAATGGCTGCTCAAGGAGATCAAGGCCGACGGCGGCAAGCTCCTCGAGGTCCGCGGCCCCTCGGGAAACTCGGTCGATCGCGATCGGCACGACGGGTTTCACGAGGTCCTGAACAAATCGGGCAAGAAGTTCGAGGTGGTCGAGGTGGTCGGCAAGTGGGATGACGGCACGGCGCAGAAGGCGACCGCCGACGCGATCGCCATCCACAAGAATTTCGCCGGCATCTATGTGCAGGGCGGCTCGACCGGCACCGTGCGCGCCCTCCTCGACTCGGGACATCCGATGATCCCGATCTCCGGCGAGACCGAAAACGGCTTCCGCAAGCTGTGCGCCCAGAACGCGGCGAAGGGGCTGCATTGCTCCTCGGCAGGGACGGGGCCGGCCCAGGTCGCGGTGACGATCAAGGCGGCGATCGCCGCGCTCCAGGGCGAAAAGGTCCCGCAATCGATCGCGCTGCCGGCGTCGTACGTCGAGTACCCGAACATCAAGGAGGGCTCGGACTTCTATCCGGCCCTCTCCGACAACTTCTTCGTCGGGAACTCCTTTCCCGCGTGCAAGATCGGCTTCTCGGCTGAAGAGATCATGGGCAAGTCGGAGGCCAATCAGTAGTCTGACGCCCCGATCAGCATGACTCCGCTACTCCGCTTGGAGGGCATCTCGAAGCGGTACGGTGGCGTCCGCGCGCTGGCGGACGCCCGCCTGGAATGCGCGCGCGGGCGCATCCACGCCGTCCTGGGGGAGAACGGCGCGGGCAAATCCACGCTCATCAAGGTGATCGCGGGCGTCGTGAAGCCCGACGCCGGAACGATCGAGCTCGCGGGCAAGCCCGTCGTGCTCGCGACTCCGGCAGCGGCGAGCCGGGCCGGGATCGTCAGCGTGTTCCAGGAGCTGTCTCTTTTGCCCGATCTCACCGTGGCGGACAACATCGGGATCATCGATCCGCCGAAGAAGTGGGGCATGATCGACCAGCGCGCACAGCGGCGCCTCGCCGAGGAGGCGCTGGCGAGGGTGGGCGCGGCCGATATCCATCCGCTCGCTCGGGTCCGCGATCTGGCGCTTTCGCGCCGTCAGATGGTGGAGATCGCCAAGGCCCTCGCCCGCGATCCGAAGCTCCTCATCCTCGACGAGGCGACGTCGGCGCTGACCGCGGCCGACGTCGCCACAGTCTTCGCGGTGCTGCGGCAACTGCGCGAACAAGGGCTGGCGATCGTCTTCATTTCCCACCGCATGCACGAGATCGCCGAGCTCGCGGACGATTGCTCGGTCTACCGCAACGGCTGCCACGTCGGCACCTTCACCGCCGGCAGCAAGAGCCCGAGCGAGATCATCGAGATGATGATCGGGCGCGACGTGAAGAGCGTGTTCCCGCCGCGTCCAGCCCAGCAGTCGACCCAGCCACCGGCGCTGAAGGTGACGAATCTGTCGTGGGCCGGGCGCCTCAAGAACATCGACTTCGAGGTGCGGCCCGGCGAGGTGGTCGGGCTCGGCGGGCTCGACGGCCAGGGCCAGCGCGACCTCCTGTTGGCGCTGTTCGGCGCCCTGACCGGTGTCGGAGGATCGGTCGCGGTCAACGGCAAGGCGGTGATGCTCTCGAGCCCTCGAAGCACCAACCTGCCCGGCGGGGGGATCGCGCTCATCCCCGAGGACCGCAAGACCGAGGGGCTGATGATGCCGATGTCGCTGCGCGACAACCTGTCCTTCGCGGCCATCGACCAGTTCAGCCGCTTCGGCCTGATCGACCGGCAAGCCGAGGAGGCGGCGATCGGCGACATGATCAGGCTCCTCGGCATTCGCGCCGAGGGGATCGACGGACCGGTCGCCGCGCTGTCGGGCGGGAATCAGCAGAAGGTGGTCATCGGCAAGTGGCTGATGACCAAGCCGCAGATCATCCTCCTCAACGATCCGACGCGCGGCGTCGACGTCGGCACCAAGCAGGAGCTCTACCAGCTCCTGCGCGCCCTGGCGGAGGCCAAGGCTGCGGTGCTCTTCTATTCGACCGACTATGCCGAGCTCATCGGCTGCTGCGACCGCGTCCTCATCCTGTACGACGGCGCCATCGGCAGCGTGTTGGAGCGCGACGCCATGAGCGAGCGCAACATCGTGGCCAGCGCCCACAATCTGGCGACTACCGCGGCGGACGTTCCGCCATGAGAAGAGACTGGAGCTACTGGCTCTCGTCGAACCGGGGCCCGCTCATCGCCGCCGCGCTCTTCGTCGCGATGTTCACCCTCTTCGTCTCGCAGCACCCGGCGGGCTTCAGCCTCAATATCGTCAACACCGCGGCCAACAAGGGCGCCCTGC
>VBKQ01000473.1 GCA_005879505.1 Deltaproteobacteria bacterium | reverse complement strand
TGAGGATCGCCACCGGCGTTTTCAATTCGTGCGCCGCCACGCGAATAAACTCGTCCTTGAGGCGATCGAAGTCGGCCACCTCGGTCACATCGCGCGCCACCGCAACTGCGCCGGCGATCGCGCCGTTCGCCTCGCGGATCGGCGCCGCGCTGGAACGCAGGAAGACCGGCCGGTGGTTGCCGGGGCTCTCGAGGACGCCGTCCTCCTCGACGATCACTTCGCCGGCGAGGGCGCGCAGGAGCGGCAGCTCCGCTGGGGAAAACGGACGGCCGTCGGGATGAACCGGCTCGAGCCCGGCTCCCACCGGTGCCCGCGAAACGGCAGCGGCGGACGACAGCTCGCGCAATCGCAGCCCGGCAACGTTCATGTGCGTGACGGCGCCGTTCCTGTCGCAGGCGAACACGCCCTCGACCATGTTGTCGAGCACCGCGTCCAGCTCGGCGGCGCGGCGGGCTGCGACCGCGAGCGCCTGCTCGCGATCCTCGCCATAGCGGCGGATGCGCTCCGCCGATGCCTGGAGCCGATCGATCATCTCGTTCACGCCCTGTGCCAGCTCACCGAGCTCGTCGCGGTGGAAGATCGGGACGCGGCCGAGCTTCTCGACGTCGCCGAGCGCGACGATCTGGGTCACGACGGCGCGGATGCGTCCGAGCGGACCGGCGATCGATCCGGCGAGGAAGACAGCGCAGATTGGCGCCCAGGAGAGGGCGACCAGCGCGAAGAGCAGCAGGGTGATGAGCTCTCCTCCGCGGTCGCGATCGGGCTGCTGGGAGATCACCAGGGCTACGGCTGTCGAAGTCGAGCGATATGCGAGGGCGCGCTGGGCGCTCGGATCCAGGACTGCATCGGCGGGAGCCCGCGAGCGAGCCCGCGCGAAACGCGAGCGCAGCCCGGACGCGGCCGCGAGCTCACGCTTGGCGTCGCCGTTGACGACGATGGCACCGTCGGTGGTGGCGACCGCGACCAGGTCAAGCGGCGTCGACAGAGAGCGCGCAGCCGCTTCCCAGACGGCGCGATCTGGCGACCGTGCAAGCTCGCGCGCCAGCGCGTCGGCGAGAAGCCCGGCGCGCGCCGCCAGGTCGCGCTGGGCGGTCCATGCCTGGGACATGTACGCGTGCACGCCCATCCAGGAAGTCGGGGCGGTGATGAGGGAGAGCGAGAGCACCACGAGCCGCGCGCGCAGCGAAAGGCGGCGCCCCGGGAGAGGCAGACCGCGCTCGCGCAACGAGAGCGAGATCCGCCCGGCGATCGGGCCGAGGAGCCAGCTGAGGATGGCGTAGGAGAGCGGAAGCGCGGCGGTGAAGCAGGACAGGCCGACCAGCACCGTCGCCTCGCCCGCGCGTGCGCTCAGCGGGATCTGGTCGGAGAACCAGCGCTGCAGCGAAAGTGTCACGGGCAGGTAGAACAAGAGCCACGTCGTCGCCCAGACGATCGGGAACAGGAGGGGCGTATCGTAGGCTGCGCGGGCGGCCCTGCGGGTGAGATCGGCGCTGGGCGATGAGTCCGCGAGCCAACGCTCGATCGGGCGCAGCAGCCACGCCAGGTATCCCACGAGCGCAGCAGTCCTGACGAGGTAAAGCGCGGCGACGATGGCGAGTACCGGCGTCCGATCCTCGCCGCGCTCGATGTTGAACAGGCGCAGATAAGCCACGGGGATCGCCACGGCGAAGATGAGCTCGACGCCAAACGCGACCCCGGCTACGCGCACTGTGAGAGATCGAGCCATGCACCCTTCCTCGAGCGGCCGCTTGCCTGCCACCAATCCGGGCTAACTCGACTCCTCTGGAAGGCTACTCATTGCGAGGGACCTGCGAGCAGCACCATGCGTTCGCCCGGTCGCTATGGCGCGTCTGGCAGCCTATGATCTTAGCCTGCACGCGGGTTCGAGGCACGCTCTCCAAGAGGCGCTCATGGTGCAGACGCAGGCCGCGGAAGCGCACGTCCCTCGCCTTGAGCATCTCCGACAGCCGTGCCAGGGCGCAATCGATGATGGAGGTCGTTCTGCTCAGGTCGAGCATCACCGGCACCGCGACCGGCGTCAGCGCAACGGCCGAGAGGACCGAGTCGGGTGGCGCGCTCGTCGAGAGAACCCTCGAAGCGCACCAGGAGGCGACCGTCTCCAATGTCGTGCATGACGTGCAGCATCGAAACTCCAAGAAGAGAAGGTGGGTCGAGGGTCGCTGGCTTTCCTTTCAATCTTCCATTCCCGCCGCGGGGTACCTGCCGCCCAGGTGCGTCCAGTCGGGCGGCGACGCAAAGGTGCTCCGCGCGTGTCGCAGCACGTGCATCACCATCTGCCTGGCCAGGCGCGACACTTCCGCCGGGTCGGTGCTGCATTGCGCGGCGCTGTCGAATGCGGTCACGACCAGGTCACCGAATTCCGCAGTCTGATGAACCTTGGTCTTCATCGGATCCCCCCGAACGGCAAAGCCTCGTGATCTTTGTAGCGCCGGGCCGGATGCATCGACTATTAGGAAGTTCAAGCTGACTTCGTCGACAAAACCGACGTATGCTCGCGGCATGGAATGGCTCAACTACCACCACCTTCTCTACTTCTGGGTCGTCGCCAAGGAGGGAAGCATCGTTCGGGCAAGCAAGGAGCTGCGCCTGGCTCACCCCACGATCAGCGGCCAGATCCACCGGCTGGAGGAGAACCTCGGCGAGAAGCTCTTCGCGCGCAGGGGGCGAAACCTGGTGCTCACGGAAGTCGGCCGCGTCGCGTTCCGTTACGCCGACGAGATCTTCTCACTGGGACGCGAGCTCATAGATACTCTCAAGGGACGTGCGAGCGGAAAACCGCTGCGGCTGATCGTCGGCGTCGCTGACGTCCTTCCTCCATCGCTGGTGCGCCGGTTTCTGGAGCCCGCATTCCGGCTGAGCCACGCCGTTCAGATCGTCTGCCGCGCAGACAAGTCGGTCGAGGAGTTCGTCGCCGAATTGGCGCTCCATCGGGTGGATGTGGTCATCGCCGATGGACCCGCCGGGCCCGGCATCCCGATCCGCGCGTTCAGCCATCTTCTCGGCGAGTGCGGCACGACTTTCTTTGCCGCCCCAAGGCTCGCCGCCTCCACTCGCCGCAAGTTTCCGCGCTCCCTGGATGGAACCCCGTTTCTCCTTCCTGGCGCGCCTTCGGCCGTGCGTAGCGCGTTGGAGCAATGGTTCAACTCCCAGGACATCCACCCCAGGGTCGTCGGTGAGTTCGACGACAGCGCATTGGCAAAGGACTTCGGCACGGAAGGAATGGGTATCTTCGCGGCTCCACGGTCATCGAGGCCGAGGTTCGAAAGCAGTATCGGGTAAGAGTGGTCGGGCGATCGGACGCCGTCCGCCAGCAATTCTATGCCATCTCGGTCGAACGCAAGATCAGGCACCCGGCCGTGGCAGCGGTTTGTGAAGCTGCCCGCAAGGACCTCTTCGTCGCCTGATGAGCGTCCAGCTCATTTCGCGGAACTTTCTCTGATCGCGTGAGCTCGATCTAACGGTTTTCTCGACGGCTGGAAGTGCAACTTCCTTATAGTCGAAGAATGTGGGATGCCCTATACTCCGCGAGCCATGGATCCGAGATGAAGATCCACATTCAAAAGCGCAATGTCGAGGTGACGAAGATCCTCCGGGCCCATGTCGAGAGCCGGCTCGGCCTCGCGCTGGCACGGTTCGGAGAGCGGATCGGGCGAGTGATCGTCCGGTTCTCGGACACCAACGGCCGCCTGAACGCCCTGGACAAGCGCTGCCAGATCGACGTGGGCCTGCGTCAGAGAAGCGTGCGGGTCGAAGACATGGACGTCGACCTGTTCGTCGCCGTCGATAACGCGACCGACCGCGTCTCGCGCTCCGTCGCGCGTGCGCTCGAGCGTGAGCACGAATGGAACAAGGGTTCGGGCGACTCGCGGAACTGAAGGGCTGGCGGCTCGTCGAGTCTAGCGGACGCGCGGTTCCGGCCACTCGTCCCACACGCGGGGCGCGCTGGCCAGAGGGCGGCCGAAGGTTCCCGTCTTCGGGTCGCCTTCCAGCCGGCGGAAGTCCTCGTAGCGGATCTCGAGCGCCTCCTCGTGCGATCCGGCACGGAAGACGATGCGGCCCGCTTCGGCGAGCGTGGAGTCGACGACGACCGGCAGGCCGAAGAGGCTTCCGAAGGGCGGCTCTGCTCCGGCCTCGCAGCCGGGGAAGAAGCCCTCGAACTCCGCTTCATCCAGCAGCCGCACCGACGGAACACCCAGCATGCCGGCGAGGAGCTTCTCGTCGACCACTTCCGAAGCGGGGAGTACGGCGATCCAGATCTGGTCGCCACCTTTGACGATCACGGATTTCGCCACCCGCCGCCCGGGCACGTGCATTGCCGCCGCCAGCTCCTGCGCAGTGCACGCGCGCCGATGCATGTACCGTTCGTAGGAAACGTCATTCCTTTCCAGGAAATCGACGATGTGCCGGGGGATCATGGTGTCCCTCCTTCCGTCTCCTGGGGGACCGACCAGAAAAGAGGGCGGCCTTGACCGCCCTCCGACGAACGAGTGCTAGCTACGCTCGAGCGGCGATCTTGTGGATGGTCGAGTTGGAAACCTCGTAGGTCTGAAGCTGAGGAGTCCCCTCGACGACCTTTCCCAACGCCTTCAACTCTTCCGGATACGCCGTGCGAGTGTAGTTCTCCGCGTTCTCCTTCGACTGCCAGAAGCTGATCGCGACCGCTTCCGTTCCGCCGGGTACGACGAACGCCACTTCGTCCTGGAAGCCCTCTTGCTTGCGAAGCACGGGAAGTACTTCCTTCTCGAGGGTCTGGGTGAACTGCGCGGTGCTGTTGGGCTTGAGCTGCATGCGAACATTTCTCGCGAACATTTTCGCCTCCCGACTGCTGATGGCTAAGTCTTGAGGAGAATCGGGACGATCTGACTTAGTTCAGAAGACCCGAGGCGCGAGCAGGTGTGCTCAGCGGAACGCGGACTCTAAGCGGGCACCGCGGCAGGCGCGAGGAAATCGACCATCCGTGACGTGGGCGCAGCCTCGACGCCGGCATAGCAAGCGCTTCCACGGGTCCGGGCGAGCAGGTAGTCCCATCACATACTCTTCAACTCG
>VBKQ01000472.1 GCA_005879505.1 Deltaproteobacteria bacterium | reverse complement strand
AAGGGGCTTTACGGCAGTCTGCGGGCGGTAGCCAGCTGCTGGGACGACTGTTTCCAAGCGTTTGGACGCTGGGCCTCGAAAAAGTCTAGCGTGAAGCGCCGAACAGCGCGTTGAAGCGTGCTTTCGGTGCAGCGAGCTTGGTCCGAATTTCTCGGTCACTCCAGCGCGAACCACCCTGGCTGTTCCCGGACCCGATCCATCCACGCACTCACCGCCGCAAACTGCCCCAAGTCATGCCCCGCCTCCGGCGCCATCTGGCTGTAGGCAAAGAGCGCGATGTCCGCGACGGAATACGCGTCGCCGACGAACCAGTTGCGCTGGGCGAGGTGCCGCTCGAGCACCTTCAGCGCGGCGACGGCCCGCGGCACGTAGTGCTCGAACTGCGCCGGATCCTGCTCGACGCCGAACTTCCGCCACAACCGTGGCAGGCCGAGTGCCGTCTCGACCTGGTTCTGCTCGAAGAACATCCATTGCTGCACCAGCCCCTGCGCGCGAATGTCTGCCGGCAGCAGCTTTGACCCGCGCGCCAGGTACAGCAGGATCGCGTTCGACTCGGCGAGGGCGAAGCCGTCCTCCACGATGAAGGGGACCCGCCCGAAGGGATTCACCTTGCGGAAATCCTTCGTCCGGACCGCTCCCCCAGCGATGTCCAGACGGACGACCTCGTGCGGGATTGCGAGTTGCCCGAGGAGCAGCCGCACCTTGTACGTGTTTCCCGAGATCGGCGCGTCGTAGAACGTCAGCATGGCTCCAACCTACATCTTGCGCGTTGCGCCCGCGCGGCTCTACTTTGCCGGGGTGCGCGTGGAGGACCTCCGCAGGACGCCGGTGCCCGAGCTGCAGCGCCTCTATGTCGACGAGTGCCGCGACCTCCCCGGAGGCGGCCTCACCGCCCTGAAGGCGGATCCGCGCGCGGGAGCGCGGGCGATCGCGGAAAAGATCGAGCGGCGCAATCACAAGGCGCAGGCGGAGGGACGGAGGCTCTGGCGGTTGTGCGCCTTCGAGCTGCCGCTCTGGGAGCAGGGCATCACGCTGGTGGCAGGCTGCGACGAAGTGGGGATGGCACCCCTCGCCGGCCCGGTGATCGCGGCCGCCGTGATCCTGCCTCCGGGCACGCGCATCAAGGGCGTCAACGACTCCAAGCTGCTCACGCCGGAGGAGCGCGACGCGCTCGAGCCGGAGATCCGGGCCTGCGCTCTCGCGGTGGGCATCGGACGCGCCGAGGTGGAGGAGATCGATACCGTCAACATCTACCGGGCCGGGCTGCTCGCGCTCAAGCGCGCCGTGCTCGCCCTCATCCCACAGCCGCAACATCTCTTGATCGATGCCCGCAAGCTCGACGGTCTCTCCATGCCGCAGCAACCCATCATCAAGGGCGATGCGAAGAGCATCACCATCGGCGCCGCGAGCATCATCGCCAAGGTGCACCGCGATCGCTTGATGGCGCAGCTCGACGGCGAGTACCCCGGGTATGGGTTCGCCGACCACAAGGGCTATCCGACTCCGGAACACCTCGACGCATTGGAGCGCCTTGGCGCCTGCGCTCTGCATCGGCGAAGCTTCGCCCCGGTCGCGAAAAAGCTCGGGCTGATCCCGGTGCAGCAGGACCTGTTCGCGGCTCCGAAGAAGCGCGCCGGCGAAGCGCGCTGAGGGGTTGGCAATGGAACTGCTGCAAGCGCCTGAAGGCGATATCGTCGCAACGCATCCGGCTACGCTGTTCGGCCGCATCCTCGCCGTGCTGATGATGGTGCTCCCGGGCGCCGCGATGGTCTGGTTCGGGATGCAGGTCTCCGGATCCGATGCGGACGCGCGCATGCCGCTGCTCGCCGGCGGAGGGTCGCTGCTCGCGCTCGGCGTCCTCGCCATCGTGCAGCAGAACCGCAGCAAGGTGGTGGTCCGGGCCGACGGCATCGAGCGCTGGGGACTGCGCGGGAAGATCTGGGCGCTGCGCTGGGCGGAGATGATCGAGCTGCGCTATCGCGCGGTGAAGATGCGCGTCTACCACGTGATCCCGGCGGGCACGAACATCTACGTGACGCTGACCGACCCGCAGGGCAAGAAGCGGCGCCTGCCGAGCAACATGAAAGGCATGGACGTGCTCGCCGAACGCGTCGCGGATCAGCAGACGGCCGCGCACTTCCCGCAGGCGCGCGCGACGATCGATCGCGGCGAAGAAGTGCGATTCGGAAAGGCCCTGATCCTCGACAGGGAGAAGATCTCGGTCCGCAAGCTGCTCGGCGGCTACAAGTCCTGCGCCCTGCCGGACATCGAGAAGGTCGCCGTGGAGGCGGGCTTCTTGCGCATCCGGCAGACGGGCAAGTTCCTCGCCTTCGGTGGTGGGAGCGTGGGCGCGATCCCGAACGTGTTCCTCTTCCTCCGCCTGCTCGACTCGCTGATCGCGCGACCTGCGGCCATCCCGGCGGATCGCGAGTTCTCGACCCAGGCCAGCGTTGGCTGAGCTCTCCGGCAAGCAGCGGCGACATCTGCGGGCGCTGGGCCACCATCTCGATCCCCTCGTCCAGGTGGGCCACGAAGGCGTCAGCGAAGCGGTGGTCCGGCAGGCAGAGCAGCAGCTCGAGGCGCACGAATTGATCAAGATCCGCATCGGCGAAGGCTCGCCGCAAGACCGGCACGAGGCGGCGGAGTTGCTCGCGCAAAAGACCGGAGCGCACGTCGCGCAGGTACTGGGGCGCACGGCGCTGCTCTACCGGCGGCGCAAGGAGCATCCGCAGATCGTGCTGCCGCAGTGATCAGCCTTTGGTGCCCATCAGGCGCAGCTCGCGCTGGGCTTCCACGTGGCCCTCGTCCAGCTCCAGCACGCGCGAGTAGGCCTTCTTCGCCGCCTTCAGATCGCCGAGCACCTTCGCCATGTGCCCGAGATAGAGATGGGCGGGCAGACAGCGCTCGATCATCCTCACCGCCTTGCGGCAGTCGGCGGCGCACTCCTCGTAGGACTGCTTGCGATCCTTCGCCGCGAGGAACTTCGCGTATCCGCGCAGCGCGTAGAACTCCGCCTCCTCCGGGTTCATCTCGATGGCCTGCTCCAGCAGATCGAGCCCTTCCTGGTACTTGCGCGCCTTGATGAGGATCTCGGCCCGCTGGAAGTTTTCTTCCGCGGCGAAGATGCGGGCGACGTCGACGTTCTGCGCCTTGCCGTCCAACTCGGCCTCGTAT
>VBKQ01000471.1 GCA_005879505.1 Deltaproteobacteria bacterium | reverse complement strand
GCTGCGCTGGCCGGTGAGCTTGGCGTTCAGGTGATCGTAGAGGTAGCCCTTGAGCACTCCGTTCTCGATCAGGACCTTCCGCTCGCCGGGGTTGCCTTCGTCGTCGACGTTGATCGACCCGCGGCCTCCCGCGACGGTGCCGTCGTCGATCACTGTGACCAGCTCGCTCGCCACCTTCTCGCCGAGCTTGCCGGCGAAGAGCGAAGTCCCCTTGCGGATGAAATCGGCCTCCAGGCCGTGTCCTACCGCTTCGTGGAGGAGGATGCCGCTCCATCCGGGCGCGAGCACCACGGTCTGCGGACCGGAGGGCGCTGGGACGGCGCCGAGCGTGGCCACCGCTTGCCGCGCGGCCTCGCGGCCTACCTGCCCGGGCGAGAAGTCCTCGAAGAAGCGGAAGTCGACGCGGCCGCCGCCGCCGTAGAAGCCGGTGCGCCGCTCGCCATTCTTGCCGAAGGCGACGCACTGGACGGAGAGGCGGCAGAGATCCTGCCGGTCTTCGGCGAGGTGGCCGAGCGTATTGGCGACGAGGATCTCGCGCGTCTGGTCGGCGTACGCGCCGGTGACCTGCTTGACGCGCCGGTCGTAAGCGCGCGCGGCCGAGTCGGCCTGCTGCAGCAGCTCGATCTTGCGCGCGACGTCGATGGAAGCGAGCGGGGTGCGCACCTGGTAATACGTGGGCAAGGGCGTCCGCGACATGTTCACCGGCCCAGGCTCGCGGTTGCCGTCGGCGATCAGCGCGGCGGTCTGCGCAGTGCGGAGCAGGGCTGCTTCATCGAGATCGTCGGAATACGCGTAGCCGACCTGCGCGCCGCGGATGGCGCGGACGCCGACGCCGGTGACCGACCCGGACTGCGCGCTCTTGATGCTGCCCTCGTCGAGCATCGCGGCCGTGCTGGTGTTCCGCTCCACGTACACTTCGGCGAACTCGGCCCCGCGCGACATGGCGGCGGAGAGCAGCCGCTCCACGAGCGGAAGCGGCAGGAGCGGCGAGCGCGTCGATGCCTTGCGTTTGCGGGGCATGGGGCTGCATGGATAACGCATGCGCCTCTTCTTTGCATTGCCGCTGCCGGGCGAGGCGAAGGAGGCGCTGCGGCAGCCGCTCGAAGAGGCGCGCAAAGCGGGTGGAGACGGCGTCGGGTTCACGCGGATCGAGCAGCTGCACTTCACGCTGGCGTTTCTCGGAGAGCAGCCGGGAGAGGACGAAGCGTTGGCGGCGGGCGACGCGCTGACGCAAACGGCTGCGTTCGAGATCGCGATCTCCGGCAGCGGCGCGTTTCCCAGCACCGCGCGGCCCCGCGTGCTCTGGCTCGGTGTGAGCGCCGGCGCGGCGGAGCTGGTTGCGGTGGCGGAGCGGCTCGGCGGGGCGCTGCGAGAGCGAAGGTTCGCGCTGGAAGAGCGGAAGTTCCGCCCGCACCTGACATTCGGGCGGGTGCGGCCGCGAGGCGAGCGATCGGCCAGGCGCGCGCTGGCCGTGATCGCGCCCCGCGAGCTCGTCCGCTGGACGGCGCGCGAGGCGTGCCTGATGCAGAGCGTGCTCGGCCGGGGCGGGGCAACGCACAGCGTGCTGCGCACGTTCCCGTTTCGTTGATAGGCTGCCGAGCGATGGCGGGAGCGGACGAGATCGCCCGGGCCGAGCTGGACGCGCTCCGAGTGCGCGGGCTGTTGCGCTCGCTGGAGCCTTTGCGCACGCCGCCGGGGGCAGAGATCGAGCTGCGCCCGGGAGAGCGCCTGATCAACTTCAGCTCCAACGACTATCTCGGGCTCGCCGGTGAGGCGCGCATCGCGCAGGCGCTGGCGGAAGGAGCGCGGGCCTGGGGAGCGGGTGCGGGTGCGAGCCGGCTGGTGTGCGGCGATTTCCTTCCTGAGCACGACCTCGAGCTGGAGCTGGCGGAGTTCTCGAGTAGCGAGGCGGCGCTGCTGTTCCCCAGCGGCTACGCGGCCAACTGCGGAATCGTTCCCGCGTTCGCCGGGCCGGCGGACCTGATCCTCTCCGACGCGCTGAATCACGCGTCGATCATCGACGGATGCCGTCTCTCCCGCGCGCGGGTCGAGGTGTATCCGCACGCGGACGTGGGCGCGGTGGAGCAGGGACTGCGCGCGCCGGCACGACGGAGGATCGTGGTCACCGACGCCGTGTTCTCCATGGACGGCGATCGGGCGCCCTTGCGCGAGCTTTTCGCGCTCTGCTCCGCGGCCGGGGCGCTTCTCATCGTAGACGAGGCGCACGCGACGGGAGTGATCGGTCCGCGGGGCGAGGGGCTCGCCGCCGAGGTGGGAGTGGCCGCAGATGTGCGCATGGCGACCTTGTCGAAGGCCTTCGGCGTGGCCGGCGCATATGTGGCTTCGACCCGGGCCGTCTGCGATCTCCTGGTGAACCGCGCGCGGCCGCTGATCTTCTCCACCGCGCTACCGCCCGCGCTCGCCTGCGCCGCGCAGGCCTCGCTGCGGATCCTTGCTGGGCCCGAGGGAGACGAGCGCCGGGCGCGCTTGTGGAGCAACGTCCGCCGCTTCGCGGCCGGGCTGAAGGCGCTTGGTCTACCGGCGCGCGTTGATTCCGCCATCTTCCCCGTCCTCACCGGCACACCAGAGGGTGCGCTGACGATGGCCGCGCACCTGCGGGAGCTGGGCATCCTCGCCAAGCCCATCCGCCCGCCGACCGTACCGCAAGGCACCAGCCGCATCCGCTTCGCGCTCAGCGCCGCACACACCGGTGCGCACATCGAGGCCGCGCTCTCCGCGCTGCGCGCGTGTTAGAACCGCAGTCGATGAGTGAGATCCCGAAAACCATCGAGGACGCCGAATCGCGCCACCAGCGCCTCATGGCCCTGGACCGCGCGCATCTCTGGCATCCCTTCACGCAGATGCAGACCTGGCTCGAGCCGCTTCCGGGCGACGA
>VBKQ01000470.1 GCA_005879505.1 Deltaproteobacteria bacterium | reverse complement strand
TCTTCAAGACCTCCGGTGACGTCACCAAGCAGGTGGCGGACGTCGAGGACATGCTCGTGCAGGGCGTCAACGGGCTGGTGGTCTTCCCCTTCGAGTCCGCTCCGCTCACGCCGGTGGTCGAGAAAGCGTACGCAAAGGGCGTGTACGTCGTGGTGCTCGATCGCGGCGTCACCAAGCCCGTCTACGACGTCTATCTCTCGAACGATGACGAGTCGTACGCCCGCCAGGCCATGGAGTGGATCGCCAAGGAGCTGGGCTACAAGGGCAACCTCGTCCTCATCGAGGGCGTGCCGAGCGTGATCAGCGACCTGCGCACCAAGACCGCGAAGGCGGTGGCCGCGAAGTATCCGAACATGAAGGTGCTCGATTCACAGCCGGGCAACTGGAACAAGGAGAAGGCCGTCGCGGTGATGGAGAACTACCTGGCGAAGTACAAGAACATCGATGCGGTCTACACCGCGGACGACGACATGCTGGAGGGCGCGCTGCAGGCGTACAAGGAGTCGGGCCGCAAGGACATCAAGATCATGTTCGGCGGAGCGGCCAAGAAAGAAGAGGTGAAGCGGATCATCGACGGTGACCCGCTGGTCCGCGCGGACGCGACGTACCCGCCGGACGTCGTCGCCTCGGCCGTGTCGTTGGCCGTGGTCGGGCTGCGCGGGCGCGTCTTCGAGGGCTTCTACCAGAAGAAGCTGCCGTTACGGATCATCCTCGCGAGCGAGCTGATCACCCGAGAGAACGCCAAGTCCTATTACGTGCCGGAAGCGGTTTTCTAGTCGCGGCCGCCGAAGGCGGCTCAGCGACTACTGTTTGAGGCTGTACTCGCCCGAGCCCCGCTTGCAGCGCGGGGCTCGGGTTGTCACTTCTTCATCGCGGCATCGAAGGCGACCGAAGAGGGCGCGAAGTCGACGCGGCGCACGAACTCCAGCGCTTCCCTCGCTCCGGCCTCGCGATCCATCCCCGAGTCTTCCCACTCGACCGAGAGCGGCCCCTGGTAGCCCACCGCGTTCAGGGCGCGGATGATCTCGTCGAAGTCGATGTCGCCGTGGCCCAGGGAGCGGAAATCCCAGCCCCGGCGCGGATCGCCGAACGGGAGGTGCGAGCCGAGGATGCCGGAGCGGCCGTCGAGGCGGACTGCGCAGTCCTTCATGTGCACGTGGAAGATCCGCTTCGCGAAGTCGCGAACGAACAGGTGCGGCTTCATTCCCTGCCACTGCAGATGGCTCGGATCGAAGTTGAACCCGAGGGTGGGCCGGTGGCGGAAGGCCTCGAGCAGGCGCTCCGCGGTGTAGAAGTCGAAGGCGATCTCGGTGGGGTGGACCTCGAGCGCGAAGCGGACGCCGCAAGCGTCGAATTCGTCGAAGATCGGCGTCCAGAGTCGGACGATCTCCTGGAATGCGTCCTCGATCATCTGCTCGCTGGTCGGCGGCCAAGCGTACCAGTAGCGCCAGGCCGGCGAGCCGAGGAAGCCGGTGACCACGCTGACCCCCATCGCCTTCGCCGCGCGCGCGATGTACTTCGTCTCCTGCGTGGCCCAGGCGCGGATCTTCTCCGGGTTCCCCTTCGCCTCGGGCGGCGCGAACGCGTCGAGGCGCGGGTCCCACTGATCACCGACGCACTGCCCGGCGAGGTGTCCGCCGAGCGCGAAGACCTGAAGCTTGTGCTCGCGAAGAACGGCCTTCTTCTCCTCCACGTACCTGGAGTCGGTGGCCGCCCGGCGTGCGTCCATCTGGTCGCCCTGGCAGGCGAGCTCGATGCCGTCGAAGCCGAACGACCGGGCTTTCTGGCAGAGCACCGCGAAGGGAAGGTCGGCCCACTGGCCGGAGAACAGCGTGACTGGACGGGCCATCGGATGTCTCCTTTCAGAACTCCACCCAGGCGGAACCCTTCCTCGAGCTCTCCACGCACCGGTCGATGAAGCGTACCCCCGAAATGCCGTCTTCTACGCCGGGGAAATCGAGGTCCGCCGGTGAGAGAGCAGCGCCGCTCTTCTTCTTCGCCAGGGCCGCCGTGAACGCCTTGTAGATGTTGGCGAAGGCCTCGAAATAGCCCTCCGGATGACCGGCCGGTACCCTTGAATAACCCTGCGCCAGCGGGTAGAAGCGGTCGCGTCCGCGCGACAGGATCTCTGACGGCTTGTCGAGCCGCGCGACCACCAGATGGTCGGGATCTTCCTGGGACCAGGCGATCGAGCCCCCCGAGCCGACGACCCGCACTCGCAGGCCGTTGTCGTTGCCGATCGCCACTTGCGAGGCCCAGTACAGCCCACGCGCCTTGCCCTCGTAGTCGATGAGGATCGAGGCATTGTCGTCGAGCGTACGCCCGGGAACGAGCGTGTCGAGGCGCGCGCACAGCCTTTTGATCCGCAGGCCGGTCAGCGTTCGCGCCATGTTTTCGACGTGGGTGCCGATGTCGCCGACACAGAGCGCCTTGCCCGTCTCCTTCGGGTCGGCCCGCCAGGCGGCCTGCTTGTGCACGCCGTCCCGCTCCAGAGGCGTGGCCAGCCACTCCTGGGCGTACTCGGCGTTCACGAAGCGGAGCTCGCCGAGGTCGCCGCGGGAGATCATCTCCCGCGCGTGCTTCACCGCTGGATATCCCGTATAGGTGTAGGTCACGCACAAGAGCAGGTCCTTGCGGCGCGCCAGCGCGGCCAGTTCTTCCGCTTCGGCCAGCTCCGTGGTGAACGGCTTGTCGCACACGACGTGGATGCCGCGCGAAAGGAACGCTTTCACGGCGGCGTAGTGCGAGCCGTTGGGCGTGACGATCACCGCGAAGTCGATCCCGTCCCTGCGGCCCGCCTCCGCTTCCGCCATCTCCTCG
>VBKQ01000121.1 GCA_005879505.1 Deltaproteobacteria bacterium | reverse complement strand
CGGGGTCGACGCAGGCGACGGTCGCGGTCGACAACTCCGCTGCGGGATCCGTCTACAAGGGGCTCGCGATCGCGAGCACGGCCGCCGGCGATCGCCTCTACGCGACCGACTTCCACAACGGCGCAGTCGACGTCTTCAACAGCGCCTTCGTTCCGGTCAATGTCCCTGGTGCCTTCGCCGATCACAACCTGCCGGCCGGATACGCGCCGTTCGGCATCCAGACGATCGGAACCAGCGTCTTCGTGACCTATGCGTTGCAGGACGCCGACGCGCATGATGACGTCGCCGGAGTCGGACACGGCTACGTCGACGAGTACGACACGACAGGGCTGCTGCTACGGCGGGTCGCCTCCAAGGGACGGCTCAACTCACCATGGGGCCTCGCGCTCGCGCCGGCCACCTTCGGCGCATTCGCCGGCGCGCTCCTCGTCGGGAACTTCGGCGACGGCAAGATCAACGCGTTCGATCTCGCCAGCGCGCGCGGAACCGGGCAGGCGGTTCAGCTCGGTCAGCTGCACTCGGCGACCGGGGCTCCGCTGAAGATCGACGGTCTCTGGGCCCTGCAGTTCGGCAAGGGAAACGCGAACTCGGGCTCGACGAACTCGCTGTTCTTCACCGCGGGACCGGGTGGGGAGAGCCACGGATTGTTCGGCAGGCTGGACCCCGCCCCGGCGCCCGAATAGCTTTTTTGTCCGACGAGGATGCGAGCTTTGGGACGAACGCCCCTCCGCTGCGGGACGGCCGCTCGCCCAGCAGCCGCCGCCGCTTCGCTTTCGCCAAGCCTGTGCGCAACCTCCACGCACCAAAGACAGGAGGCTGCAATGTCCAGCATCGGTACCCTGCAGGACCTGCTCCATCTCGACATGGACGCCATCAAGGCCTACGACCAGGCGATCAAGGCCTGCGAGCACGAGAACGTCGCCGCGCAGCTCCGGCTCTTCCGCAGCGACCACGAGCGCCACGTCCGCAACCTCTCCCAGGAGCTGACCAAGCTGGGCGAGAAACCGGATGCCCGCACCGACGTAAAGGGCTTCTTCATCGAGAAGTTCACCGCCATCACCAGCATCGGCACGCGCAGCGCGCTGATGTCGATGATGGGGAACGAGACCTTGACGACTGCGCGGTACAAGGCGGCGCTCGACCTCCAGGACATCCCTGAGTCGGCGAAGAGCGTGATCCGCGCGAACTACGCGGACGAGCAGCGGCACCTGGAATGGATCCGCAGCGCGCTCGATCAGAAGCTCTGGGAACGCGCGCAGCCGTCCGCGCGCTGAGCTCAAGGCTTCAGCGGCTCCCACGCCGAACGCACGATCTCCCGGAGATCCTGCAGCCGAGGCCGCCACCCCAGGTCGCGCATGATGCGCTGCGAGTTGGCCACGAGCACTGCCGGATCTCCGGGACGTCTCGGTCCAATGCGCAGGCGGATGTCGCGGCCGGAGACCGACCGAGCAACCTCGATCACCTGCATCACGGAGTAACCGCTCCCTCCACAGCCGAGGTTGTACGAACCGCCGGCGTGGCCGGCCGCCAACGCCTGCAGCGCGAGCAGGTGCGCGCGCGCGAGGTCGCTCACGTGGATGTAGTCGCGGACGCAGGTGCCGTCGGGGGTCGGGTAGTCCGCGCCGAAGATGGTCACCTCGGGAATCCGGCCGGCGGCCGCCTGCAGCACGACCGGAACCAGGTGCGTCTCGGGCTCGTGGCGCTCGCGGCAGCGGGCCGTGGCGCCCGCGGCGTTGAAATATCTCAAGCTGATCGAGCGCAGGCCGTACGCCGCGGAGTACCAGCGGAGCGCGTTCTCGAAGGCGAGCTTGGTCTCGCCGTAAGGATTCGTCGGCGCCGTCGGGTCGGTCTCCTCGATCGGCTGCTTCGCGGGTTCGCCGTAGACGGCAGCCGTGGAGGAGAACACCAACCAGCGAACGCCGTGCTCGCGCATCGCGTCGGCGAGTGCGAGGCCCGCGACGACGTTGTTGCGGTAGTACTTTGCGGGCTCCTGGACCGACTCGCCGACCAGCGAATGCGCCGCGAGGTGCACGACCGCGTCGGCGCCTGAAATCGCTGCGTGCAGCGCTTTGGCGTCGAGCAGGTCCGCGTGCACGAACTCCGCCGCCGGATGCACCGCGTCGCGATGGCCCTTGTACAGATTGTCGTACACCACCGCGCGATGACCCGACGCCAGCAGCTCTTCGACGACGCCGCTTCCGATGTACCCCGCACCGCCCGTGACCAGGACCCGCATGGCGCCTCCACCGTTCGCCGCCAGTATGGCGCTGGCGGCGCGGCACGGAAACCGATCAGGTGGAACAGCTACTGCGCGAGCAAGCCCCAGCGCGCCGCGAGCCGGACGAGATCGACCGCGGAGTGCGCATTCAGCTTGCGCAGGATGCGCCCGCGGTGGGTCTCGACGGTACGGGGGCTGATACCGAGCTGCTTCGCGATCTGAGCGGTCGGATTTCCCTGGATGCAGAGCTCGAAGATCTCTCGCTCGCGCGCGGTGAGCGTCGCCAGCGGCGAGCGGGCTGCTTCCGGACCGTTGCGCAGGCGGCGATAGTCGGACACCACGAATCCCGACACCTGGGGCGCCAGATACGTTTCCCCACGGGCGACGGTGCGGATGGCCTCCATCACCTCGGCCGCGGACTGCGACTTGCAGGCATAGCCGAGCACGCCAGCCTGCAGCGCATCAGCCACGTGGGCCTCGTCGGCCACCATGCTCAACGCGAGCACGCGTCGTTTCGGGTCCTCGCGCAAGAGCTCGCGGGCCACGCCGATCCCGCTCACGCCAGGGAGCATCACGTCCAGCACGACCACTTCCGGTTGCGACGCGCGAACTGCGGGCAACGCTTCCTGAGCGTTCGACGCCTCCGCGACGACGCGGAGATCGGGTGCGCTGGCCAGCATCGCGCGCAAGCCTTCGCGGAACAGGAGATGATCGTCCACCAAGGCTACGCGAAGCGTTGTCATGTCCCCCTCTTACATCCGATCCCGGACTGGCGAGTCCGTAGCAGCCCGTATCCATCCGCTATCGAGCGCTGCGAGGTGCCACCCTGCGAAAACAGGCGTAGATTGTCGGTTCGAATGCCCTCTCGCGACATCGTCGTGATCGGCGCTTCCGCTGGCGGCGTCGAAGCGCTCGCGGCGCTCGTCCGGCGGCTTCCCTCCGACCTCCCAGCGGCGATGTTCGTTGTCCTGCATCTGTCGCCGGAGCATAAGAGCGTCTTGCCGCAGATCCTCAGCTCGGCCGGTCCCTTGGCCGCCAAGCATGCGCGAAACGGCGAAACCATCCTCCCCAACCGGATCTACGTGGCCCGGCCCGATCATCACCTGCTCGTGCACGAGGACCACGTCCGCGTCATCCGCGGCCCGCGCGAGAACGGGCATCGGCCCGCGATCGATCCGCTCTTCCGGACGGCGGCCTATACGTTCGGGGCGCGCGTGATCGGTATCGTGCTGTCCGGGGCGCTCGACGACGGAACGGCGGGGCTGGCCGCCATCAAGGGCCAGGGCGGGCTTGCCATCGTGCAGGATCCGGACGATGCCCTCGTCGACGCGATGCCGCGCAGCGCGCTGGAGAACGTCGACGTCGACCATGTACTTTCCAACACCGAGCTGGGCAAGGTGCTGCCGCGACTCGTCGGCGAGAGTGTGGAGGCGGTTGGAGCGGCGCGCTCGGCGGTCCCGGAGGTGGAGTCGGCGCTGCAGCTGAACGGCTCGACGGAAGGAGCTCTCAAGGTCGGCCGACCGTCCTCCCTCGCCTGTCCGGATTGCGGCGGAGTGCTGAACGAAGTCCACGATGGCGATCTTGTCCGGTTCCGCTGCCGCGTCGGGCATGCCTTCGCGCCGGAGACACTGTACACCGAGCAACGCACCGCACTGGAAGGCGCCCTCTGGGCGGCATTGCGCCCGTTGGAGGAGCAGGCCGCGCTCTCCAGGCGCATGGCCGTGCGCGCCCGCGAGTTGGGGCATTCCAAGTCCGCTATCAGGCACGACGAGCGCGCCCACGCGGCCCAGACGCAGGCCCGGAAGGTCCGCGACGCCTTGCGGCTCGGCGCGCCGCCGAAGGCCGACGCGGCCGAGTGAATTCCTTGAGCGGGAAGGTGAGGACGAAGAGCGCGCCCCGGCGGGGCCGGTCCGATGTCTCGATGCTCCCGCCCAGCCGCTGCATCGTACCGGCGGCAAGCCATAGACCCAGCCCCGTGCCGTGCGACCCTTTAGTGGTGAAGAACGGCTCGAAAAGCCTGCGCTTCACCTCAGGGGATATGCCGATCCCCTCATCCGCGACGGTCACCACGAGTGCGTCGTTCTTCCGCCGCGCCCCGATGGTCACCGTCCCTCCCTCCGGCATCGCGTCGCGCGCGTTGCGCAGCAGGTTGACGAAGAGGAGCGACAGCTCGGCGGCGGAACCGCGAACCGGGGGTAGCTCGGGTACGGAAACGCGGATGCTCACCGGAGCGGCAGCGGCCTGGAAATCGATCTCCACCAACGCCGCCGCCTGCGCGACCACGCGGTCCAGACGAACGGCTGCCGTCCTCAGCGATCCCGTCTGGGCAAAGTCGTGCAGCCGGGCGATCGCCTCGGAGGCGAGCTCCACCCGCTGACCGACGGCCTGGACCGCCTCGGCGCGCTTCTCGTGAGGGGCCGCGTCGTCGCCGAGGATGGCGAGCTGGAAGCTCGCTCCGCGCAGCGTGTTCCCCAGATCGTGCGCGATCGCCGCGGCCAGCTCGCCGAGGACGCGGAGCCGCTCGCGATGCAGCATCGTCTCGCGCGTGCGGGCGAGCTCCTGGTCGCGCCGGGCATGGTCGGTGACGTCTTCGGCGATCACCAGGGCGACCGGCTTGCCCAATTGCAAGTTGCGCTCGAAATGGAGGGAGATCAATGCGTCGGATGCCGCGTCCCGATATCGCGCATCGAACGCTGGCTTGCGCTCGACGACGATCTGATCGGCGTGTGCCAGCACGAGCGCGCGCAGATCGGGATATGCCGAGGCGGCGCCCGCGGGCTCGACGGGAAGCAGTGGGCCCTTCAGCAGACGGGCAAGCTGGACGAAACGCGCATTGGTCAGCTGTATGCGATCGTCGCCCACCAGCGCGAGCGCGCTGGCGGCGATGCGGCTATCCAAGGCCCCGATCCGGTACGCGGCGAGATCTTGGGTCGCCCGGTGCTCGATCCGCTCCACCAGTTGCGCATACTTGCGCGCGAGCTCCGCGTACTTCGTCCGGAGCAGCTCGACCGAGAGCTCAGCGTCGGGTGCGCTTGCCATTGTTGTTGCCGTTGTTGGCCTTCAGCGCGGCGACCTCGGCCGCGAGGTTCGCCAGTCTGGTCGCGTCCTCGAAGATGACGACCGAGCCGAGGACCGTGCCGTCCTCCACGATCGGGATCGCCATCACCACCGCCCGGCCTTGGCTTCCATTGGGCAGCTCGTAGCTGAGCTGCTCGGCGCGAAGCGGCGCATTCTGGGTCATGCACTTGCGGATCTTCTGGAAAAGCCCACGCCCGACGGCAGGGATGTGCAAGGTCCAGAGGAGCTGTCCTACCGCCTCGTCCTCGGGAATTCCCAGGAGCCGCTCCGCCGCCAGGTTCCACATGGTGATCCTGCCGTTGGCGTCGACGACGATCACCGCGGCGTTCAGGCTGCGGATGGTGGCGCGCTGGATGAAGGCGAGGGAATTCATCTCTTCGGTGCGGTGGATGAGCTCGCGGTTGGTCGCGTCCAGCTCGGCATTGGTGGATTGCAGCTCTTCGTTGGTGGTCTCCAGCTCCTCGTTCGTGGACTGGAGCTCCTCGTTCGTGGTCTGCAGCTCCTCGTTGGCGCTCTGTAGCTCCTCGTTGGTGGTCTCCATCTCCTCGTTGGCGCTCTGCAGCTCCTCGTTGAGGGATTGCAGCTCTTCGAGAGCGGCGTCGCGTTCCTCCGTCGACTTGCGCAGGTCGCGCTCCATCTCGGCGAACGTGGTCAGGTCGTGTACCGTGTACACCAGACCGCTGATTTCGCCCCCCGTATCACGCAACGTGCTCACCTCGACGCCCAGCTCGACCGGCGGACGATCGCCGCCGCGGTGGAGGATCGCCCTGCTACGCTCCACCTCGCTCCTCCCTTCACGGACCGTTGCGGTCTTTTCCACCAGCAGCTCGCCAGGGAGTCCGGGAAGCGAAAGCGCGGCAAGCCTCTTGCCCGTCACTTCCCCCTCGCTGTGGCCCCAGAGCGTGGCTGCGGCGGCATTCCAGCGAAGGATGGTTCCATCCGGCGCAGTCGCGATCATGGGAACGCGGACCGACTGCACGATGTCCCGGTGGAACTGGTCCACCGTATTGAGGTCCGGGCGGCCTTCCTCGGCGGCGCGGGCCGTCGATTCCTGCTCGAGAAGCGAGACCAACCGTTCCTGGGCCACCGCCGTGTCTCTCCGGCCGTCCTTGCGATAGATCCGCCGCTGCAGGTCGACGGGTTCGAAGATCTTTCCGGCGAACGGGATCAGCTCGCTCTTGCCGAGGACCAACAGCCCGTGCCGCCGAAGCGCGTGATGAAACCGGGTGAGCACCCGCTTTTGCAGCGGCACGTCCAGATAGATGAAGACGTTGCGGCAGAGCAGCAGGTCCAGCCTGGAGATGGGCGCGTCGGATACCAGGTTGTTGACGCCGAACACCACCGTCCGCCGGATCTCCTTGCGCACGCTCCAACCCGTGGGATCCTCGACGAACCAGGTCTTGAGCATTTCTGGAGGGACGGATTTCACCTGCTCGCGCGAGTACACTCCGCGCCGCGCGAACGCGATGGCCTTCTCGTCCGCGTCGGTCCCGAAGATCTTCACCTCCTGGTTCTGGAAGGCGGGTCCCATCGCCTCCGCCAGCAGGATGGCGATGGAGAACGCTTCCTCCCCGGTCGCGGAAGCGGCGCACCAGACCCGGATCTCCTCGCCGGGCCGCTTCTCCGTGAGCAGCTGCGGGATCACCTTCTCCGAGAGCAGGGTCCAGGTCTCGGCGTCCCGGAAGAATCCGGTCACCTTGATCAACATCGACGTTATCAAGGCGTCGTACTCGGAAGGGTCGCGGTCGAGCAGCACGAGATACTCGACTGCCGTCTTGCACCGCCGCTCCGCCATCCGTCGCTCGATGCGGCGGTGAAGCGTGGGGCGCTTGTAGTTGCGGAAGTCGAAGCTGCGGCTGGCGCGGATCCGCTCGAGGATTTGCTCGATAATATCCGCGTTGGACGGCCGGCGGCGGCTGCGGTCCGTGGCCATTTGGCCCGCCTTCTACCACCTTCCGTGGAGGCGGGGACGTCGCCTTGCACGGACTGGGAGCCGATGAAGATCTGGAGCGGAACCCTGCCGCCCGGCTCCAGCGAGATGCCGCTATACCCCGCCTGGCCGGTCTGGGCGTTGAGCGAGACGACCGGGGTCGGCTGCTGGGGCGTGACCGTCACCGAGCGCTGCTGGTATCGCGAGGTCGCGAGCTGCGTTTGCGATCCGGACAGACCGCACTGGATGATGCCGGTATCGTCGTTTGCTTGGTACAGGTAGGCGGTATCGGCCGGAACCACGCCGCCGTTGCAGATCGAGCCGCCGTCCGGCTGGGCGCCCGAGAAGAGGATGCTCGGCACCTCGGTGTTCCAGGCGGTGCACCCGCCGAGGAGCAGCGGAGCGGTCACCGTCTTCTCGTTCTGGTCGCGCGTATGCTGCACGAACCACCCAGCGGCAGTCGAGGCCATCCCGGCATCGGCGCTGACGTCGGTCAGGTCGGTATCCGTCAGGGTGTGCTGGTTGTACGTCGTCTGGTTGGCCGCGGTGGTCATGCGGGGCCGGTTCGTATAGCTCGGCGGATCGAACAACTTGATCGAGTAGAAACGCGTGTTGGTGATCGTCGGCGAGGTGAAGGCGACTCCCGGCTGATCGGTGGGTTTGCCACTGGTGTCGAGGCACTCCTCGCCCGCGTCGCTCCCGCCGTCGAAGTCGCAATTGAGCTTGTTGAAGATCGTCGTGCCGCCGTCGTTGGGGTCGGCCATCGCGGTCGAACCACAAGAAACCTGGTACTGGATGTTGACCTGCGTCGGGTCGTTGCAGGCGCCCGCGGTATTGGTGTTCGAGCCGAAGGTGAACGTGTTCGCGGTCAGCGAGGTTCCGCTGGCGGTGTACTTCCAGCGGCCGGTCAGCGATTCGGCGGTGCCGCCCGACCCGATCTGGTAGGTGGCCTGGTTCACGTCCACAGTGCAGTTGTTGCGGATGCAGCCGCGCAGGTTGTCCAGGGCGCAGGTGCCACCGTCGGCGGAGTCGGTGTCGCGGACCTTGATCTGGTCGCGGTCGCCCGACCCGAGGTAGACGCGCACGCCGCCCTTCGAATCGTCGAAGACGCGCGCGCCCGCCATGGTGGTGAACGGGGCCCGCTGCGAGATGGCGCCGCTCTTGAACTGCTGGAAGGTGAGGCCCCCGTACCAGTTGGTGACCAGACCGCCCGCGATGGTGCCGGGGTTGAGCATGTCGATGGTCCAAAGCTGGCCGTCCGTATCGCCCACCACCGCCATGTCGAAGAAGTTGTCGTAGTTCGAGTCGATCATCGAGATCGGCGAGAGGACCGAGCCGAGGTTGTAGCGTGGATCGCTCGAGCTGCTGGTGTCGTACCGGCTGAACTTGTAGAGGAGCGTTCCGTCCCAGGCATCGACCACGTACACGGACCGGCCCCGGATCAAGTTCGGGTCGAATCCGCCCGCGACCGCCACTACCCAGCGTTCGCTGGCCTTCACGGGCGAGTTGTTCACGGTGATGGTGATGGGGCCGGAGTTGTCCTGGATGAGGATCGGGCCGACCGGCGGCGGATTCGGCGTGGTGTCGTTCCAGCTTTCGCCGACCGCGAGATCGTAGTTGCTGCCCGGCGGCGGCCAGGTCCATAGGTACTTCGGGTTCGACGTGGTATCGGTGAGGTCGATGGCGGTGTAGTGCCGGCCGCCCTCGCGCTCGCCGACGATGGCGACGGTGTGGAACTCGTCTGACTGCTTCTGCCGGTCCGCGGAGCTGGAGCCGGAGCCGTCCTTCCAGATGTCGCGGACCCAGGGAGAGCCGTCGAGCAGGATGCTGTGGTTCGCGCTCAGCGCGTAGCGCTGCAGCTTCGGAACCATGTCGGGCGGGACGAAAGCCCACACTTCCAGGCCAGTGCCCTCGTCGAAGGTGCCGCCGTCCTGGTAGTTGCCGGCGTGGAACGCGTGCAGCATGCCATCGTTGGCGCCTACGAGGATCAGTTCCTGCCGGGCGAGCTTGTTGTTGTAGTAGTCCGTGTACGCGCTCTGGCTGTTGGGCGTGTACTGCCCGGAGACGTCCTGCGCGTACAGCGTGCGTACGCACTGGTTCATGATCCCGGTGTCGCAGAGGAAGGTCGGGACCGGCGGCGTCAGCAGGATCGGCGAGGAGTGGAAGATGTCGCCGAGGATGTTCGGCCGGGTCAGTCCTCCGTCGATGTTCTGCCGCAGGACGTCCCGGCCTTCGACGAACCTCATCAGATCGGTGCCGCAGTCCTGCTCGGTGCTGTACGCGTGCCGGGACGTAGACGCCAGCCCCACGCAAAAGTCCGAATTGACGCCCGACAGCTTCATGTAGTCGGTCATCGTCGCCACGCCGCCGTCGTAGTTGTTGAAGGCGATCAGGCTGGTTCCGGCGGAGGGGATGCCGGCGTCCATCGGCGCAACCAGGATGTTGCGCGTCGTCCCGCCGCCATCGGTGAGACCGTTGTTCACGCGCGTGGTGAGAAGGTCCGCCGCCTCCCAGATCGGCGTCGCCAGTACCCTGGGGCTCCTGATCGGCCAGCCGGCGTCGCCATAGGGTTGCGACGTGTCGAGCAGGACGAAGCTGCCGCCGTCGTCCTCGCCCACGAACCCGCCGTCGGCGTCCATCAGGTACAGGTCGCTGCAGGAGTTGTTGCCGTTGGGGTTGGCGGTCGTCCTGGCGGGACCACCGTCGGGGCCGGAGGTCAGGTCGGTCGTGCTGCAACCGGCGGCGAACTCGTTGAAGAGCCGGAACCGATAGAGGCGGCCCTCCCACTGCGAGCCGCCCAGCGGGCGGAAGCGCGGGATGAAGGCGAAGGTCGTGCCCCGGGTCTGCACGGTGGTGATGGCGGCCACCGAGAAGGACGTCGCGTTGGAGATGATGTCGAGGAACACGTTCTCGATGTTGCGCTCCAGCTGGGCGAAGTTCGAGGCCGCCAGATAGAGGCCGTGTCCGGCGGACGCCGCCAGCCTGAGGGTCTCCAACTCGCCGAAGTAGTTGTCGCCCACTCCGACCGTGTAGAGGCGCAGGTTCGTGCCGGGCTGGCCACCCAGGTTGGTCTTGAACATCCAGGCCGCGACGCTGGCGAGGAAGTCGTTCGGGCACACGTTGCCTGACGTCACCCTGTACGTCGCGCCGGGGCCGGTGATCAGCGAGGAGGCGCCGTTCGACATGTTCGGGTCGAGGAAATCGTCGCCGTCCTTCTCAGCGCCCATGCCGAGGCCGGGCTGACCGGTGGCGTTCGGCCCCGCGCAGGTGGGAGTCGACGTGATGTTGTTGCAGTAGCCCGGCAGCTGGCCCAAGCCGTTGGGGACGTCGCAGGTCTCGAGGCCGTCGTGGCCGCGGCCGTCGGAGAAGAGCACCGAGAATCCGGCGTTGCATCCCGGGCAAAAGCCGCTCTTCTTGTTGGCATCGCTGCCGGGCCCGGGCTCGCTCGCCGGGTGCGTGCTCTGGTTGGTGAAGAAGGTCCAGTTGGAGGGCGGGCTGGAGTCGATCGAGCTCACCGTCCAGGCCACGTTGAACAGCATCTCCGCGAGCGGATTTGCGGTGTTGGTATAGGTGACGCCGTCGACGCTGGAGATGCGCTGGTTGGGCCGCCCGTTTCCGTTGCAGGACTGCGGCAGCATCTTCTGCGTGCGGTACCAGCCCTTGTCGGCGTTCTGGGTGCCGATGCCTTCGCGCATCGAGTTGAGCAGCGGGCCGTTCACCAGGCGCTTGTAGGCGAGGCGGAGGATGGCCCACTTCGGCGGGAAGTAGTTCAACCAGTTGCCCTTGGCGACCATCGCCGAGCTGCTGGTATTGGTCTGCGCGAGCTTGTAGTTGATCCAATAGCCCTTGGTCTTCAGGCACAGCTGGCAATCCTGCGTATCGGTGGGAAGATAGCCGCCTCCCGTCGTGGCAGCGGTGCAGGCATCGTCGATGCTTCCGTTCGATCCGTCCTGGGTGCCGTTGTCGTTGGCCGGCCAGAGCACGTAGCGCCAGGCCTTGCCGCCGGTGCTGTCGGTCGTGCAGCTCGACGAGCTGCAGGTGTAGCTCGACGCCTCGAAGTTGTCGTTGAGGCCGCCGCCGCCGGAATAGGTGGTCTCCGGCTCCGGATAGCGCTTGGTCGGGTCGTAACTGCCGGAATATGCCGCCGACGCGGCGGGCGGGTCGACGGTGGTCGGCATGAAGTAATCAAGGTTGTTGAGGAACGCGTTTTGACAACCCTGACCGAGGGGCGCCACCAGTGTCTGGGAGCCCTGCACCGCCGGGTCCCTCAGCTCATAGAGCGAGAGCGGCAGCTGCTTCATCGACGCCGTGCCCGGGTAGATCATCGTCACGTTCGCGGTGCCGGACACGGTGAAGGAGAAGAAGTTGTTGTCGCCGCGCGTGGGCGGGTTCGTATAGAAGTCCATCCGCTCCGTGTCGCGGTTCCAGCAGAGGCTGTCCGTCGCGCCCGAAGCGGGCAGCGCGAGCAGGCCGGAGAGAATGAGCAGTGCGCTGATCCTGTTCATGGTCTCCTCGTCAGAATCCGAAGTTCACCAGGAATTCGACTTCCTGCTGGTGCGTGGCCTGCGTGTTGTCGCGGCAGACCACGGTCATGCGCCAACCCTTGCCGCCTAGACCTCCGCCCCGCCGGGTGATGCGATTGGACGCATCGCCGCCCACCAATGCGCCGGGCGTGCCGCCCGCCTCCGCCACCGAGGTGACGTTGAAGTTGTCGTAATGGCCGGTGGCGTACTGCTGGTCGCCGATCTGCCTCTGCATCTGGAGGTTGACCAGGTTCACGCCGTAGGCGCGGAACTGCGAGAGCAGCATCTCCCGCGCGCCCTCCGCGCAGCTCATCGAGCGATCCCAATGGCGCTTGGAGGCCACAGCGTCGACCTCGCGGGTGGTGCGGTTGACGAGGGCGATGCCCACCACCGCGAGCACGATCATCAGGATCATCGACACGATGAGCGCCGAGCCGCGGTCGTGCTTCCGTTCGACGAAGCGCATCGGTATCCCCTAGAAGATGAACGGATCCTTCGAGTTCAGATTGGGTGTCGTCACCGTTACCGAGCTGAAGAAGCGCCGGTACCGGCCGAGGGTCACCGCGGTGAAGTCGTTGCGGTTCTCGATCGCCGTGCTGCCCGCCGCGACCGCCGGATCTCCCGCCCACGGCGTCGGCTGCGTGATGTCCTGCCGGAGCGACCGCATGGTGAGCCGGATGCGGACGCCGCGGATGTTCGCGGGATGGAGGTTGTAGCGGAGCGGGTCCGTGTCGGCGGTGTTCTGCGCCGGCGCCGTGAGGGTGGGGTCCGGCTCCTCGATGACTCCGGGCGTGTCGCCGATCACCCAGTCGGCGCCGTTGTCGGGCGCGGCGATGGTCGTGCTCGGCCGCAAGAGATAGGCGATCTGCATGCCCTCCACGCCGTGGGCGATGGGGATCTCGTCGGCCGTATCGGGCGTGCCGCCGCTGGTCACTTCGGGCGTGGTGCCGTTCTGGTTGAAGTCGAGCCCCCGGTCGAGCATCAGCCACGGGTCGCCGTTGATCGTCGCGATGTGATAGCGGTAGCGATTGACCAGGAACAGGCTCACGCCGGTGTCGTCGAAGCAGGCGTCGTGAGATGCCGGGATGTTGGCGCGGTAGGGGTTTCCGGCGACGATCGTATCGAGCGTGAGCTGGAAATCGCCGGCCGACGCTGCCGTCTGGTTGCCCGCCATGCGCCCCATGGTCGGGTTCCTTCCCTGCGCGCAGGCGATCTGGACGATCTGGCCCTTGAGGAACCTGTCACCCGCGTTTGCGGCAACGGTCACGTGCGTGGTGTCGAACCCCTTTACCTGCCAGGCACGTCCGGTGCAGGGGGCCGAGGGATCGCAGCCCGAGATGGTGCTGCTCGGCGTTCCGGCCCAGTAGTAGTTCGGGTCGCGCGAGACGAACACGATCTCGTCGGGGCCATTGATCTTGTCCCGGCAGGGCGCTGCGGCCGTCCAGTTGGGACAGCCGTAGCTGCGGAAGTCGAACGCGTATCGCGGATCGATTCCGTACCCGGCGCGGCCGATCGTCTGCTGCATCGAGAGCATCGCGTCGCGGGCCGCGCTGCTCGCCTCGCGCGACAGATCGAGCGCCTGCATCGAGCGCTGCTGCGAGAGGAACGTCGCGGTGACGATGCCGATGACGATCAGCGCGACGGCGGCACCGACGGTCACCTCGATGAGCGTGAAGCCTCGCGGCGGCCGGGGCGTCACAGGTTGAATCCCGTCGGGTCGTACTTGTAGAAGCTGGTGTTCACCTGCCGGTACCCGAAGTTCGGCTCCTTCCAGCGCACGATCACCTGCACGAGCGTGCCCTGCGCGGCCCCGGAGCCGTTCAGGTCGATGAGGAAGACGTTCCAGTAGCGCTGAAACACGGTCTGCTCGGCCGTGGGCAGCGAAGTATCGACCGGCGAGAGAACCCCTTCGTAGTTCGCCGCCAGCTGATTCACCGCGGCGGCTCCTGCCGCTCCGTCGGTGAAGTCGAACGTCACCGACGAGCCGTCCACGTTGCTGGTAAGCGCCGAGCTGTTCTGGAGATCCCAGAACCTGGCGATGTCGGCGTGGTTGGTGTCCGAGTAGAGCCCGGTGTGCGCCGGCGAAGCGGAGGCCTGCGGCGTCAGCCGGCCATCGGTGTACTGCCAGACCTGCATGTTCTGCACGAGGTCCTGGGCGAGCAGCGACGCCTGCGCCATGCGCTTGCCGAGATTGTTTGCTCGCATGCCGACGACCTGCAGGCCGGCGAGGCCGAGCAGGCCGATGAGCATGACCATGGAAGCGACCAGCGCCTCGATGAGCGAGAAGCCGCGATCCATGTGCCGGGAGCAGCTCATCGGACCGTCACCGCCTCGGAAGCTCCCGTCGCGGCGACGATGACGAAGTCGATGATGCCCATGGGAGATCCGCTCACGCCGCCATCCGCGAACTGCGCCTGCACGGCATCCTGCATGCTGATCTGCTGGCCGACGCTGGAGGGGCCGCCATTGAAGATGGCGCCGCCGGAGGGAAGGAAGGTGATCGAGCCTTTCTGCGAGCTCGTGTCGCAGAAGCTGCAATACTTGAAGTTCGGCGCCGAGCTGCCGCCGTCCACGCTGATGTCCGCCACCCCGCCGTTGCCGCCGTCGGCGAGCACGATGTTCGTGTAGCCGGTGGGGATTCCCGAGTACGGCTGCGGGAGCGCCGCGCCCCACCCATCTAGCGGGCCGAAGCTGGTACCCGGAGCGAGCTGGCCCGCGTAGATCAGCCGGTCTGGAGAGGGCGCGGGCGTCGACACGTTGAAGGACGCCAACGAGAAGTTGCCGTTCACGTCCTCGACCGTCCACCACTGACCGGCCGCGATGTCGACGACCACCACCGTCGGATTGCCCCGCGCGAAAGCCTCCGCGCGCGCGGTGCGAAGCGTGGCGATGAAGTCACCGGTTCCGGACGAGAAGTTCCCGCGGGTCTTCATGCGGTTCATCGACACGATCGACATCGCGGCGAGGATGCCGATGACGCCGACGGCGGTCATCATCTCCACGATCGTGAACCCACGATGGCGCACGGAGAGCATGTCGAAGCTGGTAGCAAGAAGGGCGCCCCGTTCCAGGTTCCTGGAAAGAGGCGGAGACCACATCGGAGCACCCTGCTGCGCGCCGGATACTTTTTGCCGGCCCGCTACCGAAGTGGTGTGCGAGCCGGTGTCCGACTTCCTGCGTTGACTCACCCCGATTCGGGCGCTATGAGCCCGGTCCTGCCAGGATGTCCTTGCGAGGGTGGCGGAACTGGCAGACGCGCAGGCCTTAGAAGCCTGTGGGGAAACCCGTGCGGGTTCGATTCCCGCCTCTCGCACCATTCTGCTCGTGCAAGGAGCCGCATCCGTGGTCCAGTCCCGCGTCGAAGATCTCAGCCCGGTGGTGAAGAAGGTGTCGGTCGAGGTCACCCCGGACCGCGTCAAGGACGCGCTGGACCGCGCCTTCACCTCCGTCTCGCGCACCGTCAAGCTGAAGGGGTATCGCCAAGGGCACGTTCCCCGCCGCCTGGTCGAGCGCTACTTCGGCGACGATGTGAAGAAGGACGTCGCGCAGAAATTGGTGACCGGCTCGATCCACGAGGCGCTTGCCGACCACCAGCTCGACCCGGTGGCCCCCCCGCGCGTGGAGAACGGCGCCGTCGAGCCCGGCCAGCCCTTCAAGTACACCGCCACCGTGGAGGTGCGCCCGCGCGTCGAGCCCAAGGACTACGAAGGCCTGACCGTCCCGAAGATCGAGCCGGTCGTGACCGACGCCGAGATCGGCGAGCGGATCGAGGAGATACGCTCCGGGCAGGCGATGTTCGTCCCCGTCGAAGGCCGCGACGTGGCCGAAGCGGGGGATTTCGTGTCCGCTGACTATGAGGGCTTCGTCGACGGCGTGCCGCTGCGAGGCGCGAAGCGCGAAGGCGTCCTGCTGGAGGTGGCGGAAGGCTCGCTCCTCGAGAACATGGCGGAGGGCCTGCTCGGGGCGCGCGTCGGCGAGACGCGCGAGCTGGGCGCGTCGTTCCCGAGCGACTATGCCGTCGAGGATCTGCGGGGCAAGGAAGGACGGTTCCAGGTGGTGGTGAAGGGTCTGAAGAGGCGCGAGATACCGGCGCTCGACGACGCCTTCGTCCAGGACCTGGGAGGCGAACAGAAGACGATGTCGGAGCTTCGTGCCAAGATCCGCGGCGACATGGAGCAGCAGAAGAGGGAGCGGGCGAAGAGCGATCAACGTGAGGCCGTGCTCACTGCCCTGGTCGAAAAGAACCCGCTCGAGGCGCCGCCGGCGTTGGTCGAGCGCAACGTCGACGCCATGCTCCAGGGGATGCTGGAAGGGTTCATGCGGCGCGGCATCGATCCCCGCCAGCTCGGCCTCAACCTCGACCGGATGCGCGACGAGCTCCGGCAGCGTGCGCTGCTGGAGGTGAAAGGTTATCTGCTGCTCGAAGCGATCGCCGAGAAAGAGAAGATCGACGCAACGGAGGAGGACCTGGGCAGCCACTTCGACAAGATGGCCGCCGAGTTGAAGCAGCCGGCCGAGAAGATCCGTGCCGCGTTCCGCCGCCAGGACTCACTCGACAGCTTGAAAGCCCGCCTACGGCAGGACAAGGCGCTTGCCTTCCTGCTCTCCAAAGCGAACTTCCAGTAGATTCGTTCCAGACCCCTATCGGAGACACATAGATGGCGATGATTCCCTACCCCACCGTGATCGAGCAGACGCACCGCGGCGAGCGGGCGTACGACCTTTACAGCCGCCTGCTCAAGGACCGCATCGTCTTCCTCGGCACGCCGGTGGACGACGACGTGGCGAACATCATCGTCGCGCAGATGCTGTTCCTGGAGTCGGAGGACCCGGACAAGGACATCAACCTCTACATCAACAGCCCGGGCGGCTCGGTGACCTCTGGCCTCGCCATCTACGACACCATGCAGTACGTGAAGTGTCAGGTGTCGACCATCTGCATGGGCCAGGCTGCGTCCATGGGGGCGCTGCTGCTGGCCGCTGGTGCGAGAGGCAAGCGCTACTCCCTCCCGCACTCGCGGATCATGATCCACCAGCCTTCCGGCGGCTTCGGCGGCCAGGCGAGCGACATCGAGCTGCACGCCAAGGAGATCCTGCGCCTGAAGGCGAAGTTGAACGAAATCATGCAGAAGCACACCGTGCAGCCGCTCGATCGGATCGAAAAGGACACCGATCGCGACTACTTCATGGGCGCGGGCGAAGCCAAGGAATACGGCCTGATCGACGAAGTGGTCATCAAGAAACCGGCCGGCGGGCTCAAGTAAGGTTACATTCAGGCGCGAAAGGCGGAGCTTTGGTCGACAAGCGCGAGAACCACACGCTGTGCTGCTCCTTCTGCGGAAAGTCGCAGAAGGAGGTCAAGAAGCTCATCGCCGGCCCGACCGTCTATATCTGCGACGAGTGCATCGGCCTCTGCAACGACATCATCGCCGAGGAGATCGACAAGGAGGAGTCGCGCGACCAGAAGCTGCGCATCCCCCGCCCTTCCGAGATCAAGATCATCCTCGACGAGTACGTGGTCGGCCAGGAGCGGGCCAAGAAGATCCTCTCCGTCGCCGTCCACAACCA
>VBKQ01000469.1 GCA_005879505.1 Deltaproteobacteria bacterium | reverse complement strand
TTCAACAAGCTGCACGCGCAAGCGCTCGGGCACCACACGCCGCCCCTGCACCCGCTGCTGGTGATGAACGTCGTCTTCGGGATGACCGTCGAGGACCTCTCCGAGCAGGCCATCGCCCACCTCGGCTACTGGAACATGAAGTTCCCGGCCTGGGTCTACCCCGGCGACACTCTGCTCTCGTCCAGTGAAGTGCTCGACAAGCGCGAGAGCGGAAGCAAGCCCGACCGCGGCATCGTCCACGTGCGCACCACGGGCAAGAACCAGCGCGGCGAAGAAGTCTGCGTGTACGAGCGCAAGATCCTGGTGAAGAAGCGCTCCTCCTACGGAGGACGGTAGCGATGCCCATCCCCAACCCGAACGGCGGCGCGCTCACCGAGGAGCACGTCCAGATCCGTGAGAGCGTGCGCGACTTCGCCGACCGCGAAGTGGTGCCGGTCGCGAACGAGCTGGACAACAAGGCGGCGGAGATCCCGGCGCACATCGTGAAGAAGATGGCGGAGCTGGGCTACTTCGGCCTCATCTTCTCCCCGGATTACGGGGGCAGCGGGCTCGATACGCTCTCCATGGCCATCGTGGCCGAGGAGTTGTCCAAGGCCTGGCTCTCCGTCGGCTCGGTGATGACGCGAATGATCATCACCGCCTCGCTGGTGCAGGCAAACGGCACCGACGAGCAGAAGAAGAAGTTCCTCCCCGGGCTGTGCACCGGAGAGCTGCTCGCGGCGGCCGCGTTCACCGAGCCGGACGCTGGCAGCGATTCCGCGGGGATCAAGTGCCGGGCGGTGAGGAAGGGCGACAAGTACCTCATCTCCGGCGAGAAGACCTGGTGCACCTGGGCGAACAAGGCGCACCTCCTCTGCACGACGGTGGTGACGAACCCGGAGGCGCAACGCAAGCACGACCGGATCTCCATCCTTCTCATCCCGAAGACGCCGGGAGACGAGTTCCATCCGCCCCAGCTCGCCGGCAGCCCGATCCCGAGCATCGGCTACAAGGGGATGAATTCGTACGCCCTGCAGTTCGACGGCTACGAAGCGCCCGCGGAGAACCTCCTCGGCGGGGTGCAGGGGAAGGGCTTCCGCCAGCTGATGAGCACCTACGAGATCGCCCGCATCCAGACGGCGGCGCGCGCGGTCGGCGTGGCGCAGGCGGCTTTCGAGGCGGCCCTGCGCTATTCCCAGGAGCGGACGCAGTTCGGCAAGCCGATCAGCGAGTTCCAGGTGATCGGCCACAAGCTCGCGCACATGGCGACGCAGGTCGAAGCGGGCCGCCAGCTCACCTACCATGCCGCCCGCATGAAGGACACCGGCAAGCGCTGCGATCTGGAAGCGGGGATGGCGAAGGCCTTCTGCGCCGAGATGGCCGAGCACGTCAGCAGCGAGGCGATGCAGATCTTCGGCGGCTACGGCTACTCGCGCGAGTTCCCCGCCCAGCGGTTCTGGCGCGACGCGCGCGTGTTCCGCATCTTCGAGGGCACGAGCGAGATCCAGTACGAAGTGATCGCCAAGCGGCTGCTGGAGGGCTGACCGTGACCGAGCGCCACCGCTTCACGCGCGACGACAACCTCTACGAAGACTTCACGGTGGGGGAGACGATCGTGCACCCGCGCGGCCGCACCGTCTCCGACGAGCACATGATGTGGACGAACTTCGTGCTCAATACCGCGCAGCTGCATTTCAACCAGAAGATGTGCGACGACCAGCCGCAGGTGACGTTCGACGGCCGGCGCGTGGTCTACGGCGGGATCGTGTTCGCCTTCGTCTCCGGCCTCGCTTCGGAGGAGACGGAGGAGAACGCCCTCGCCCACCTCTCCTACGACGAAGGCCGCCACCTCAACCCGGTGTTCGCCGGGGACACGCTGTTCGCGGAGAGCACGGTGCTCGCGAAGACCGACGACGATCCCCGCCTCTCCGCGTTCGGAAAGCCGGGACAGGCGGGCGTGGTGAAGTTCCTCTTGCGCGGCAAGAACCAGAAAGGCGAGGTGGTCCTGGAGATCACGCGCGAGCTGGCCATCCTCAAGCGGGCTCATCGCCCATGAGCACCACGCGGAGCGGGATCGAGGTCAAACCCGTCTACGGACCGGACGACGTGGGGCAGCCGCCGCCTCCGCCCGGAGAGTACCCGTTCACCCGCGGCATCCACCCGAACATGTACCTGGGCAAGCTCTGGACGATGCGGCAGTACGCCGGATTCGGCACGCCGCGCGAGACGAACCAGCGCTTCAAGTACCTGCTCGGGCAAGGCCAGACCGGGCTCTCGCTCGCGCTCGACCTGCCAACGCAGCTCGGCATCGACGCCGACGACCCCGAGGCGGAGGGCGAGGTCGGCAAGGTGGGCGTCTCCATCGGATCGCTCGCCGACATGGAGGAGCTGTTCACCGGGATCCCGCTGGGGAAGGTCTCGACGAGCATGACGATCAACGCCACCGCGCCGATCCTGCTCGCCATGTACGAAGAGGCCGCCAGGAAACAGGGCGTCGCCGACGACCGGATCTCGGGTACCGTGCAGAACGATCTGCTCAAGGAGTTCGGCGCGCGCGGCGCCTGGCTGTTCCCCATCGAGCCCTCCATGCGGCTCGCCTGCGATCTGATCGAGGACACGGTGAAGCGGCTGCCGCGCTTCAATCCGATCAGCATCGCCTCCCACTACCGCGATGCCGGCGCCAACCCAGCAGAGGAGATGGCGTACACGCTTTGCGCCGGCAAGGCGTATGTGGAGAACCTGCTTGCCCGCGGGCTGGCCGCGGACAGCTTCGCGCCGCGGCTCAGCTTCTTCTTCTACACGTACACGAACTTCTTCGAGGAGGTGGCAAAGTACCGCGCCGGCCGGCGCATCTGGGCGAGGCTGCTCAAAGAGAAGTACGGCGCCAAGGAACCGGAGAGCTGGCGCCTGCGCGCGGCCTGCGTCTGCGGCGGCCATTCGCTCACCCGGGCCGAGCCGCTCAACAACATCGCCCGCACCACGCTGGAAACGTTCGCCGTCGCCTGCTCGGGCCTGCAGAGCGTCTTCACCGCCGCCTACGACGAGGCGTTCGCCATTCCCACCGAGCTGTCCGCCCGCACCGCGCTGCGCGTCCAGCAGGTGGTGGCCTACGAGACCGAGGTGGCGCAGACGGTCGACCCGCTCGGCGGCAGCTATTTCGTCGAGGCGCTCACCGACCGGATGGAAGAGGCCATCGGCAAGACGATGGCGGAGATCGACGAGCGGGGCGGGTTCGTCGAGGCGCTGCGCAGCGGCTACGTGCAGCAGCGCATCGCGCAGCGCGCCTACGAGCACCAGCGGGCGGTGGAGAAGGGCGATGTCGCGGTCGTGGGCGTGAACAAGTTCCGCACCGTGGGCGAGGCGCATGAGGAGCCGGAGATGGAGATCACCAGCGCCTCGCCGGAGGCGGCACGGGAAGCGGCGACGCGCGTGGCGCGGGTGAAGAAGGAGCGCGAGGCACGCAAGGCTCGGGCGGCGTTGCGCGCCCTCTCCGAGGCCGCGGCCGGCCAAGGCAATCTCCAGCCTCACATCCGCTGCTCGTGGGAAAGCCCGGCCTCGACGGCCACGACCGCGGTGCGCGCGTCATCGCGGCGGCCCTGCGCGACGCCGGCATGGAGGTGGTGTACACCGGGCTGCGCGCGAGCGTTCCGGCGATCGCGGCGGCGGCGGTGCAGGAAGACGTCGACGTGATCGGCCTCTCCATCCTCTCCGGCGCGCACGAGAGCATCTGCCGGCGGCTCGTCGAGGAGCTGAAGAAGCAGAAGGCGGACATCCCGGTGGTCGTGGGAGGGATCATTCCCGCGGTGGATCACGAGGGCTTGCGCGCGCTCGGCGTCGCCGCGGTGTTCGGCCCGGAGTCGCCGCTCGGCGCAGTGGTGGAGACGGTGCGCGCGCTTGCCTCGGGCCAGCCCATCCCGGAGAACGCGCGGCCCGCCCCTGCCGGCATCGCGGCGACGCGGCTCGATCACACGGCGATCTGCGTCAAGGACATCCGGGCGTCGATCGCTTTGATCGAGGACATCCTCGGGCAGAAGGCGGCCCACGAGGAGTACGTTCCGGCGCAGAAAGTCGACGCCGCCTTCTTCGACTTCCCCAACGGCGCCTCGCTGGAGCTCGTCTGTCCGCGCGGCAACGCCGGCCTGGAGAAGTTCCTGGAAAAGCGCGGCGACGCGCTCCATCACCTGGCGCTGCGGGTGAAGGACATCGACGCCGTGCTCAAGCGCCTGGATGCGCGCGGCGTGCCCCTGGTCGACAAGGTCGGACGCCCGGGCGCGCGAGGGCACCGGGTCGCTTTTCTCCATCCCAAGGCATTCGGCGGGACGCTCCTGGAGCTCGTCGAGGCGCACGAGGAGCCTTCCACATGACGAACATATTTCCCCTCCGTGAAGTCCCGAAGAACGTCGGCGAGCTGCCGAAGAAGATGCTCGCCTGGTGCATCCGTCCCGACCGCGAAGGGGACCCCGACACCGCCATGAAGCTGGAGGAAGTCGACGTCCCCGCCGTCGGGCCCAACGAGGTGCTGGTGCTGGTGATGGGCGCCGGCGTGAACTTCAACGGCGTCTGGGCCGCGCGCGGCAAGCCGGTCAGCGTCTTCCGCATGCACGGCGAGCCGATGCACATCGCGGGCTCGGACGCCTCGGGGATCGTCTGGAAGGTCGGCGACCAGGTGAAGCGCTGGAAGGCCGGCGACGAGGTGGTGATCCACTGCAACCAGTCCTGCGGGCAGTGTCCCGAGTGCAACGGCCTCGACCCCATGGCCTGCAGCGAGCAGAAGATCTGGGGCTACGAAACGAGCTGGGGGAGCTTCGCCCAGTTCACCAAGGTCCAGGCCCAGCAGCTTCTGCGCAAGCCGAAGCAGCTCGACTGGCTGAGCGCGGCTTCCTACGGGCTCACCTACTTCACCGCTTACCGCATGCTCGTGCACCAGGCGGAGGTCACCGCGGGCGACCACGTGCTCATCTGGGGCGCGGCCGGCGGGCTCGGCGTGTTCGCGGTGCAGATCTGCCGCATGCTGGGCGCGAACCCCATCGCCGTGGTCGGGGGCAAGGACAAGATGGAGCTGGTGAAGTCGCTCGGGGCGAGCGCCCTCATCGATCGGAACGACTACGCGGACCTGATGTACAAGCCGCCGGAGACGCCCGAGCGGAACAAGGCGCGGATGGAGGCCTGCAAGAAGTTCGGCAAGCGCGTGCGGGAGCTGACCGGCGGCAGGGACGTCGACGTGGTCTTCGAGCACGTCGGCCAGCAGACGTTTCCCACCAGCGTCTTCCTGGCGAAGAAGTTCGGCAAGATCGTCATCTGCGGGGCGACCACCGGCTTCAATCTCGAGTTCGATGTGCGCCACCTCTGGATGCGGCAGAAGCAGATCCTCGGATCGCACTTCGCGAACGCCTACCAGGCGGAGCGGGCGAACCAGCTGGTGCACGAGGGGAAGATCCGGCCGGTGCTCGATCAGGTCTTTCCCTTCGAGCAGACCGCCCATGCGCACGCGCTGATGGCCGCGAACAAGCACAAGGGGAAGATGGGGATCGCGGTCCAGGCGGCCGCCGCGCGGGCGGGATTGCCGAAGGCGGACGCGGCGTAGAACTTGCCGATGACCGAGGCGGAGAGCAGGGGCAAGGTGCTCGAATTCGCGCGGCGGCCCTTCGCCGCCGTTGCGGCCATCGAGGATCCCGACGGAAAGGGCGTGCGACTCCTGGAGCCGGGCACGGGCAAGGAGTTGCGTATCCGCTGGGGCGAGATCGTCCAGGTGGAAGAGCGCGTCAGTCCGCTGCGTCCGGCTCCTTACCTCGTGCTGCTGTTCGAGGATGGACGCCAGGTGGCGCTGGCGGACGTCGGATTCGCCTTCGCGCCGAGCACGATCCATACCGGGCCCTTGCCCGATCTCCCCCCGACGTTCTGTTTCGCGGATTTCCGCCACCTCTCGCAGGGCATCGAGGCGCTGCTGGCGGAGGAAGGCCGCGAGAAGGAAGCGCTCGGCGCGATCCTCGCCTGCATCGCGCTGCTCGACGGAGCGCGCGCCGCGGGGCTCGACGTCGCGCGCGAGGAGCGCCGCCTCGACGGCCTGCTTCGCGAATTGGAAGCGCGCGGTCTAAAGGTTTGACCATTGCAAAATCACAGCCGCGCTCCTTGACAAGCCGTTTGCACGCGGGTCTATTGGCGCCGCATTCTTTATCGAATTCCTTATCGAACGGAGTCACGATGGCACGCGCACGCGGACGACCCGGCATGGGGCAGTGGGTGCAGAGTCTGGGCGAGCAGATCGGCACCCAGCTCGGGCAGATCATCGCGCAGAGCGTCCAGCGCACGCTGGAGAGCTCGATCGACGTGGGCGATCTGGCGCGCCGCCTCGGGGCAGGCCTCGGCGCCGGGCGGCGGGGGCGAGGCGCTTCCGGCGCGCGGGCCGTCTGCAGCGAGCCCGGCTGCGGAAAGCCGGTGCTGGCAAAGGGCCTCTGCCGGTCGCACTACTACCGGGCGCGCTATCGGGCGCAGAAGGCGGGCACACTGGTGCAGCGGGGGCGCAAGCTGCGGGGACGGCGCAACCCCGAGTCGGCGGGCGCGGAGGCTGCGTCGTAAACGAGGGGTCCGGTTTCCTGCGCTCCGCCGGACTTGAGGTAAAGTGGCGCGGGGATGCAATTCAGTTGCGAGAGCTGCAAGGCGCAGCTGCAGATCGCGGACGAGAAGGTCCG
>VBKQ01000468.1 GCA_005879505.1 Deltaproteobacteria bacterium | reverse complement strand
CGATCACGTTCGAGCTGCGCCGGACGAACGACGCCGTTTTGGGCGTCATGCGAACCACCGGGGAATCGCCGAGCGGCCGCGCCTGCCCGGTGGAGTTCGAGACCCGGATCAGCGATTGCAAGCCGGATGCGCTCCAGGTGGTAGTGGAAGTGTCTGCCGCCCTGGGCGAAGACTGCAAACGCACCCCCGCGGCGGACGGCGGGATCGCTCCTCGCGATCTTCGCGAGTTCCGCTTCGAGCGCGCCGGGCGATGATCGCTCAGCGTTCGGCGAGCAGCTCGAGCTCGGCGAGTACTTCGTCTGTGAGAGAGGGATCCCCTTCCGCGAGACGAGCAGCTCGAGCCGCGGCGGCGAGCGCCCGGGCCGGATCGCCGCGGTGCTCCCGCAATGCGCGAGCGAGGGCCAGATGGAGCGCTGCATCGTCGGGCGCAAGCACGGTTGCGCGCGTGAGCGCGAGGATGGCGCCGGCCGGGTCTTTGGCAAGGAGCAGCGTCCCCAGCCGGGCGTGAGCCCGGGCGTCGTCCGCGAGCCGGATCGCGGCGCGCAAGTGCTGGATGGCCTCGTCGGTCCGGTCCGCACTCTCGGCGACGCTCGCAAGCCGCAGGCAGGCCAGGGACGCAAGCCGAGGATCCTCCGCCGCGTCGCGCGCACGTAGATAGAGCTCTCTCGCGCCGGCCTCCTCGAGGTGCAGCGCGCGATAGTCGCCGAGAGCGAGCAGCGCGTCGGGATCGTCCGGCCGCGCCTGCGCGAGGCGCTCCAGCGCGGAAAAGAGCGCAGGCATCCGCTCGCCTCCGATCGCGCGCTGGGCAGCGTGCAGGAGCGCGCGGGAGGCGGCAGCGAGGGCGGGAAACTCCCCAGTGAGAGCGAGCAGATCGTCCACGTCCTCGCGACGGGCTGCGCGAGACAGGCGCAGGATGGCCGCGGCGGGCATCTCCGGCTCGATCATCGCCGGCGGTGCCGCGGCGTCTTCGCCCAACGCCTGCAAAGTGCGCCGGGCAATCCGGCGGCCCAGTTGCGCGGCGGCGCCGACCTGCGCCCGCTCGTCCCATTGCGCGCGCACGGCACCGCGCGCGTCGGCGAGGAGCAGCTGCAGCGTGACCCGCTCCGGTTCCCGCGTCAGGGTGGCGCCGAGCGCAAAGTCCGCTCCGAGCTGCGCCGCCGCATCGCCCAGCGAAGCCGCGGCTACCTCCACCAGGTCGACCACCAGCCTCGCCTCTGCCGCCGCGCCGCACAACTCCCAGGCGGTTTCCCCAGCGAGCCATTGGGCCAGGTCGTGCGTTTGCGGATCGATGCCGCCCACCGCAAACGGCAAGACGGCGACGATTCTCATCGCAGCTCCGGCACGTGCTTGCGCAGGATCTGCCGCACTTCTTTGAGCTCGGGCCGCCGCTGGAGCGCATCGCGCACGTATCGCAGCGAGCTGGGGATGTGCGGCAGGAAGGACGGGTTCTTCTTCACCCGGTCGATGAATACGAACCGGCCGGCGTCCTTCAGCTTGCGCTGCACCGTCAAGAGATCGAAGAAGGCGACGAATTCGCCGGAGTCGAGCCGTGGCCCGCCTTCCGCCTCGAAGCGCTGCAGGTAGCGCGCGAGCATGGCGTCGATCAGCGGCCGGTCCAGCTCGACGTAGCTGTCGCGCAGCAGGGCGACCAGATCGTACTGGCGGGGTGCCTGCAAGGCGTCCTGGAAATCGATCACCACCTGCTCGCCATCGGCGAGCACCATGATGTTGCGGCTCTGGTAGTCACGGTGCGTGAACCCGCGCGGCGCATCCGCCAGCTCGCGGCAGATGCGCTCGAAATGGCGCCGCAGCGTCTGCAGCTCCTTCTCGCTGGGCGTCGCCCCGCGCGCGAGCAGCCCGTACTCGATGAAGTGCTCGAATTCCCAATGATAGAGGTCGTAATCGAAGGCCCGCGTCCAGGCGATACAGCTCGGGTCGGGGCTGCGCTCGGCATGCGCGCGCAGCCGCGCCAGTTGATCGATCGCGTGGGTGTACAGCTTCTTCGCATCGACGCCTTCCTGCAGCGCCCGCTCGAGGGTCCGATCGCTCAGGTCCTCGATCACCAGGAAGCCGTCGCGGGCCGCGTCGAGGAGGATGCGGGGAACGCGCACGCCGATGCGATCGAGGTAGCGGTGCACGTTCACGAACGGCAATTCCGACGGCGCGTGATCCTTGCTCGCCTCCTCGCTCTTCACCGGATCCGCCGGTAGCTCCATCACGATGGCGTTGGCGCCCGTCAGCCCATGCGCGCGCCAGTAGATGCGATTGCCGGCCCCCCCGGGAAGCCGCTCGACTCGCCCCGCCGGCTGTCCCGTCGCCGAGGTGTAGGCGGCCTGCAGTTGTGCTTCATTCATGTGCCGGTGCAGAGTAACACGCACCGCCTGCACGCTCCTGATCTATAACCCCTCGTCCTGAGGAGCCGACGATGCCCGTCTTCCAGAACATCCTGCAGGCGATCGGGAATGTCCCTCTGGTGCGGCTGAACAAGGTCGCCGGCCCGGACGACGCGTCCGTCTACGCCAAGTGCGAGTTCATGAATCCCGGCGGGTCCGTCAAGGACCGCATGGCCATGTTCATCCTCGACAAGGCCGAACGGGAGGGCCGGCTGCGGCCCGGCGGCACCATCGTCGAGAATACCTCCGGCAATACGGGCATGGGGGTGGCGTTGTGGGCCGCGGTGAAGGGCTACCGGTGCGTGTTCACCATGCCGGACAAGATGAGCACCGAGAAGATCAATGCGCTC
>VBKQ01000140.1 GCA_005879505.1 Deltaproteobacteria bacterium | reverse complement strand
CCGCCGGCAGTGCTGTCAACGCCCGCTCACGGTCAGCTCCCTGCACCCACCACACGACGGCAGGCTCGATCACAGGCACAGATCGCCGTGGACTCAAGCGCCGCGATCGAGTTTTGGCCAACGACAGCTGCCGCTCTCTCGGTACCGCGCGCTTGATCAGATCACGAGAAGATGCTCAAGAAGCACCAGGCCGCCGCGGCAAAGAAAGCTTAGCGTCTCACGAGCGCGTCGAGAATGCTGCTGGCACGCCGGCGGGGCGTTAAGATGCGGGGCACGAATCGAGGCGCCCGTGAAGCTCTCGATCTGGTTGCAAGAGCTCAAGCGGAGGCGGGTCTTCCGCGCGCTGGTGACTTATGCCATCGCCGCCTTCGCCATCCTCCAGGTGATCGAGCCGGTCATGCACGGCCTCGCGCTGCCCGAGTGGGTACTCAAGGCCGTGGTGATCGGCCTGGGACTTGGCCTACCCGTCACGCTCCTGCTTGCTTGGGCCTACGACATCAGTCCGCGTGGCATTGAGCGCACGCCGGCGCCGGCGGGTGTCAGCGCCAAGCCGAGCGCCCGCGCCTATCGCGCGCTCGTGCTCGTCGCCGTCGGACTGCTCCTCGCCTCCCCGGCGGTCCTCTATTATCTCGTGCGCGGCGGGCCTCCGACAGTAGTCGCCTCCTCGTCGGCGGGCGCGACCGCGGCATCCGTCGCCGTCTTGCCCTTCGTGAACATGAGCGACGATCCCAGCAACGAGTACTTCTCGGACGGCCTCTCCGAGGAAATCCTCAACGCTCTGGCCGGCATCCCCGGCCTGCGGGTGCCGGCGCGGACCTCCTCCTTCGCCTTCAAGGGCCAGGCGCAGGACGTGGCGAAGATCGGCGCATCGCTGCGAGTGGCGAACCTCCTCGAAGGAAGCGTGCGCAAGGCGGGCGGCAAGGTCCGCATCACCGCCCAACTCGTCTCCGCGTCCGACGGATATCACCTCTGGTCGCGGACCTACGAGCGCAGCCTGTCGGACGTCTTCGCGGTCGAGGACGAGATCTCGGCGGACATCGCAGGAGCGCTCAAGGTGCAGCTGGTGCCCCCGGACCGCGCCCCCTCAGCGCAGGTCGGCGCGACCACCAACCCCGAGGCATACGAGGCGTACCTGCTGGGCCGGCACCAGCTGAACGAGCGGAACCGCGCTTCGATGGAGGCGGCGATCGCAAGTTTCCGCAAGGCGACGGCCCTCGCGCCGGGCTTTGCTCCCGCCTACGCCGACATGGCGATCGCGACGCTCCTTCTCGGCCGCGGGGACACTACCTATGGCGATGTCCCGATGAGCGAGGCGATCGCCAAGGCCCGGCCGGCGCTCGACAAGGCGCGCGAACTGGCACCCGACCAGGTCGAGGTGCTCGCCGCCGCCGGCCTCGCCGAATCGTTCGCGGGCCACTTCCAGCGTGCGCTCGAGCTCTACGACCGATCGCTCGCCATCAACCCGAGCAACGGCGAGGTACGCAACTGGCGCGCGATGGCGCTCGAAGCCCTCGGCCGCTACGACCAGACTCTGGCAGCCGCCGCGGAAGCGGTAAAGGTCGATCCTCTTTCGAAGATCGCGTTGCACAACTACGCACCCACGCTGCAGGCCTTCGGCCGCACGTCCGAAATCGCGGGAGTGCTGGATCGCCTCCGCGCCCTCGACGAGGGCTGGAGCGAGTGGACCCTCGGAACTCTGGCCCTGGGCCGCGGCGACCGGCCGGAGTCAGCGCGCCACTTCCTGCGGGCCGTGCGACTCGGGCGGGACAGAGCAGGTGCGGACCTTGCCGAGGTGTTTGCTCAGCTCGGGCTGCGCGAGGAGGCACTCCGAGCGGGAGGTGCGGGTAACGTCAAGGTCCTTTCGGCGCTCGGCGATCGCGCGGGCGCCCTGCAAGCGGCCCGGAGCGCCGCCGAAAAGGAACCGGATCTTCCCGAGACTACGCGGCGGCTCTTCTGGGCGGTCTATGGCGCCGGCCGGACCGCAGAGGCAGCAGCATTGGCGGCCCGCTTGTGGAAGCAGAGCGAGGGCGCGGCCGGCTTGTCTTCCGATCTCCTGCTGATGATGGCGGATGCAGCACGCGCGGTCGGAAACAGGGACGAGGCGATTCGGTATCGGGATCGCGCCGAGAAGATGATTGAACTGGCGCGGCGTTCCGGAGTTGCGGGCGACCACGTCGACTTCGCGCGTGCGGTGCTGGCCGCATACGATGGGCGCGACCAGGAGGCGGTGGCGCTATTCGTGGCAAACCTGGCGACCTTCACCGGCTCGCGGGCCGACCTGGATCTACCGATCGCGCGCCGGCTGGTGCTCCGACCCGATTTCCAGGATGCGCTCCGTACGCTCGACGCGACTTTGGCCGATCAGCGGCTCCGGGTGCTGCGGATGCTGTGCGGGCCCGATCGCGTCTCACCCAGCTGGCAACCGGCTCCCGAGACGTGCACGCGCCTGACCATGGCAACGCACTGACGGCTCGCACCCCTCGTGTGAAGCGCAGGCCGATCCCGAACGCATGTTGTCGCGGCGAGCGTGCGCCCTAACCGGGTCGCCGCGTACGTTGCTCAGCGTGCGCCAGGTACCGCGCCTTCTTGTCCCTTGCCAAAACTCGGTCCCGGCTGGACGATGGGCGACCGTCATGAGAGCCAGGGAGCGCAATGTCCCTCGTACTCGCTCTGTTGGGTGCTCTTCGCGCGGCGCTCAGAACCCGCACCGACCTCACACTCGAGAACCTGGCGCTCCAGCAGCAGCTCGCCCTGCTCCGCCGCCGATCGAAGCGACCGAAATTCGGGCTACTCGATCGCGCCTTCTGGATGTGGCTCTCGCAGTGGTGGACACGGTGGAGCGAAGTGCTCCATGTCGTAAAACCGCAGACGGTAATTCGCTGGCACCGGCAGAGCTTTCGCGCTTTCTGGACTTGGAAGTCCCGCCGCGGGCGAGTGGGCAGACCACGGGTCGGCGCGGAGCTTGCGGATCTCGTGCGTACCATGGCGCTGGCGAACCCGCTCTGGGGTGCGCCACGCATCCACGGAGAATTGCTGAAGCTCGGGTTCGACGTCTGGCAGCGCACCGTGGCGCGGCTTATGCCGCGTCGCCCGCAACCACCATCGCAGACATGGAGGACGTTCCTCCAAAACCACGTCGCCGACCTTGTCTCAGTCGACTTCTTCGTCGTGCCGACTGCGACCTTCCGAATCCTCTACGTGTTCGTGGTCCTGCTGCACCATCGCCGGCGAGTCGTGCACTTCAACGTCACGGACTCGCCCACTGCCGCTTGGACGGCGCAGCAAATTGTCGAAGCCTTTCCCGACGATTCGGCGCCACGCTATCTCCTCCGCGATCGAGACAGCATCTACGGTGGCGAGTTTCGGCGACGGGTGAAGGGCATGTGCATCGCCGAGGTTCTCTCGTCACCACGCTCCCCCTGGCAGAACCCCTTCGCCGAACGAGTCATCGGCACCCTCCGCCGTGAGCTTCTCGACCACGTGATCGTCCTGAGCGAGGGACATCTCCGTCGCCGTTTGCGCAGCTACCTTCGCTACTACCACGGCTCGCGAACGCATCTCGCGCTCGAGAAGGATGCACCCCAGCCGCGCGCCGTCGAGCCACCCGAGCTCGGCCGCGTGGTTGCCCTGCCCCACGTCGGCGGCCTCCACCACCGCTACGTCCGACGAGCGGCGTAGACCCGGTCGATCCCTCTTCCCTCCGGCGGCAAAATCGAAGCGCAATATCCACTCGCGACGGTTTTGCCGCCGGCAGTGCTATCAACGTCCGCTCACGGTCAGCTCCCTGCACCCACAACACGACGGTCATGGGCAGGCTCGATCACAGGCACGATCGCCGTGGACTCAAGCGCCGCGATCGAGTTTTGGCCAACGACAAGTGCGCAGGCATCGGGTTGCCGGACCGCTCTGCACGACCCATCTTTCGCGCCGGGGGTGCGCGACCGCATGCGCAAGCTCGGGCTCGTCGGAGCTGTGCTGGTGGCCGTGGGGTGCGGTGGGGGCTCCAGTCGGCCGCTGGGCAACGGCAGCGGCTCGGGCGGTGGATCTCCCGATGGCGGCGACACCGTGCACCTCGACGCCACACCTGCGAGCGGCATGGTCTTCTCCGGTTGGAGCGGCGCGTGTACGGGCACCGGCGGGTGCGACTTGACGCTCACTCAGGACGCGGCGGTCACCGCGACCTTCGCGCCCGCGCCGCCCAGCATGGTGACGCTCGCGGTGCAGGTCGTCGGCAGCGGAAGCGGCCGCATCGTCTCGTCGCCCACGGGCATCGACTGCCCGGGCACCTGCGCGATGGAGATCGCGAGCGGCACCCCGGTCACGCTCAACAGCGCCGCCAACCCGGGCTCGAGCTTCGATGGCTTCGGCGGCGGCTGCTCAGGCCTCCACTGCGCTTCCAGCTTTTCGGCCAACACGACCGTCTATGCGAACTTCAGCTACACCGTCGTGACGCCGGTCCTGCACACGCTCAGCGTGTCGGTCACGGGTGGCGGCACGGTCACCTCCCAGCCCGTGGGCATCAGCTGCCTCGGCGCCTGCAGCGCGGAGTTCGCGGATGGCACCACCGTCGCGCTCACCGCCACTCCCGGCGCGAACCTGACGCTCACCGGCTGGGGAGGCGCGTGCTCGGGCACCGGCGCCTGCAACCTGACGCTCTCGGCGGACGCCTCCGTCATCGCGACCTTCGGCGCTGCCACCCCGCCCGACTCGTGCGCCGGCCTGATGCCCTCGATGCCCGCGGCGAAGACCGCGATGCTGAGCGCGTACGACGTGGTCCCGGATACCTGCGGGTACGCGATCAGCGACGGATCCTCCAACCTCTACATGCAGAGTCCGTATATCCAGAGCCAGAACTTCTTCGTACCGCTGCAGGTCGGCTACACCGCCTACTCTCACCAGATGTCCGCTACGGGCACGTTCTACGCCTACGCGCCTGATGGCGCGGTCGTGTCGAGCACGATGTACGGACCGGCGGCGGTGCCCGGCATGCAGGCCAACGGCGGCGTCGTCGTCGTCAACGCCACCTGCAACGTCAGCAGCACGGCGTCGGCGCGCTACATCGACGACTCCGGCCACGTGGCGGCAGACGTAGCCCTCCCCGGTCAGCCTTGCAACGACTGGACCTCTCCGCAGCTCGCGGCAATCGTCGACGCGCAGAATCGCCTGTTCCTCCTCAGCTACGGCGCGGGCGGCCGCGGCTCCAGCACCGTGCCCGCCGGAAACTCCACCGCGCGGTGGTTCGATTCCTCGGGGAAGGCGCTCACGCCGTGGTTCGACGTGGGCGTCGTCGATTCGAGCTACCCGGTGTACCCGGTCTTCCCGCTCATCGGCGGCGGCGTTGCGCTGCGGAACGGCGACGTCTGGGTGTCGACCGTCGCCAGCGGCGCGGCCACGCCGGGCCCGGCTCCCAAGGGTTTCGAGTCGGGCAAGCTCGCGATCGTCGTGCGCGGCGGTAAGGCGTACGCGATGGAGCCGTACAGGTACGGGTCCGGTTCCATCGACGTCATCGCGCCCGACGGCAAGAACTGCGGGACGCTGACCACGCAGAGCGGCTACGTCGCCGTTGGCCGGGACGGCTCGATCCTCGTCGTACCTCCGAATGGCCGCGACCGAACGACGAACCTCTGCCCCGTCACCTGGTATCCGCAGGTCCTGAAGTAGCTCTGCCGGCTTTAGCATGCTTCGCCGCGGAAGGAGGGGTCGTGAGGTGCGGCGAGTGGACAGAAACCCGCATTGTGAGCCCTATCGCCCGCTTTCCGCGTCACAACCGATCGAGAAATGTGAGCAGTCGATCGCCGGGTTTGAAACGAGTAGCGGTCATGCGCGGGGCTTCGACTGCGGCCAGTGCCCGCTCCTTCATCGCGAGGTCCGCGGCGAGATACTGGTGAGTGGTCGCGGGGCTCTCGTGCCCGAGCCACAACGCGATCACGGAAAGGTCGACGCGGGCCTGCAACAGATGCATCGCCGTTGTGTGACGGAACGTCTGCAGAGAGACCCGCTTGGCTTTGTCGCATACAGCCAGATCGCTGCGGCGGGAGGTTGCCCGTAATGCGAGGCGCGCCGCCACGTTCGGTTGGCATCGCTTCTCGCTCGAGAGAGTTGCTAGCGCAGTCGGCTCGCGAGTGCTGGGCCTGTTCGTGTAAGGATCGGCGCAGCCCTTCGTTTCCAGCCGCGGGCAATAGCGAGTACGTGTCGGGCACGGGTGCCCGATGATGGCCGCCCTGTCGCCACCAAGACCCGCGCGCCGCTTGAGATGCGCGCGAAATGAACGGTTCAATGACGGTTTGGCCGCTCAGTTCTAGGCCGCAACTTTGGCTCCGTGAAGCTGGACGGCGCGTCCAGCAGCTCCAACTCTGCGCATCTCCAGCCCGCGCGCGTGCAACTTCTTGAGAGACCGCGCCGCGCTCGGATGCCCCGCATCGCCGATCGTCGTATCGGGAAGCTGCTGGCGGGTCAGGCTCGTGCAGGTTGCAGTCGGGGCGGCCGGCGACCCGAGCAGGATGCACGTCAAAACGCCGAGCGAAGATGGCAGCAGACCAGGCAGCGGCCTCATGTGTTTCTCCTCCTGCGGTCATCGCCTAGACGATGCGCCCCGTCTCGCGGCTGCTACGCACACGGCTTCTCGCCGGGCAAGGAGAGCCGCGTTACCCGGGACCGCAGGGCCAGGAATTCGCGACAGGTGTCACGAAGGTGGGGGCATGTTTTCCTCTTTGTCCGCGAGTCAGCGGTTCGTCCTGCCCCCGACTGTGGCATGGTGCGCGGCGCGTCCGATCACCCGGAGCGCGGAAAGACCGAGGGTTGTTCGACATGAGGTTCGCCCTGACAGCAGCAGCTCTTCTGGCCGCGACCGGCGCGGCGGCGGCGGTTCAGCCGTTCCCTCCGGCCTTCCGCACGCAGATGGTCGACGCGAACGGAACGAAGATCTACGTCCGCTCCGGCGGGAAGGGTCCCGCGGTCGTGATGCTGCACGGCTTCGGCGATAGCGGCGACATGTGGGCACCGATCGCGGCGAAGCTGGTGCAGGATCACACGGTGATTGTGCCCGACCTGCGGGGGATGGGGCTCTCCGCCCATCCGGACACGGGCTACACGAAGAAGAACGAGGCCCTCGACGTCGCGGCCGTTCTCGATCACCTCAAGGTGGAAAAGGCCGACCTCGTCACGCACGACATCGGCAACATGGTCGGATACGCGTTCGCTGCGCAGTACCCGGACCGCGTCACCCGATGGGTGGTGATCGACGCCCCGCTCCCGGGCATCGGCAACTGGGACAGCATCACCCGCAGCCCCTTGCTCTGGCACTTCAACTTCCGTGGCCCGGATGTGGAGCGGCTCGTCGCCGGACGCGAGCGCATCTATCTCGACCGCTTCTGGAACGAGCTGTCGGCGAATCCGAAGGCCATCGACGAAGCGACCCGCCAGCACTACGCCGCGCTGTACGCACGGCCGCGCGCGATGCACGACGCGTTCGAGCAGTTCGGCGCGTTCGGGCAGGACGCGATCGACAACAAGGCGCTACTCGCCGCAGGCAAGCTGAGCATGCCCATTCTCGCGGTCGGCGCGGAGAAGTCGTTCGGTCCGGGTCAGGCCGACGAGATCCGATTCGTCGGGAGCAACGTCACGGGCGCCATCGTCCCCGCCTCCGGCCACTGGATCATGGAGGAGAACCCGGGCGCGACCACCACGCTGGTCCTCGAGTTCCTGGCGAAGTGAGCTACTGCGCCGCCGTGCGCTTTTCGATGGCGCGGACGACCGCGATCATATCCGACGGAGCGGCGAAATCATCACTGATTTGGGCCGGTCGTTCACCACTGGCTTTCTGTTTCCGGGTTGGACACGCCGTGGCGATAGAGAGGTGCAGACACAGGAGGTTTCCCTGCGTCGCCCTCTTCGAAAATACAGACCGGACGGCAGCGCGTACACTCGCCCGCCTGAGATCGAGGCTGCGATCGACGAGACGATCGCGCTCGACGCGGCGACCCGGATCGCTCGCGCTGAGCTGCGCGAGCGGACGGCGGCAGGGTTCCTCCCTAAGGAAGTCCTCGTCTATCTGATCAGCGAGGCGAAGCGCGTCGACGACCAGGCGACGATCACGGAGTTGTTCACGATCCTCGAGCGTCGGTGCGAAGCGACCCTCGCGTCCGAGGTTCCGGACTCGTACCAGTCCGGGTGCCTGGATGAGCGGCCCGTCGCTCTCCGGGAAGACGCGCGGCGCGGCGAGCCGATGGCGCCGGGCAAGCTGGCTCGCACCGATTACGAGTACGTCCGGTGCGGGACCGCAAACATCTTCTGCATCGTGGAGCCGCTGACCGGGCGGCGCTTGACCTTCGCGACAACTAACCGCAAGGCTCCCGCATTCGCGCGGGCGGAAGATCGCCCAGCGCTATCGCTCGGCGCGCCGGACTCACCTCGTCATGGACAATCTCAACATCCACTTCCGATGCTCGGTCGAGACCGTGCTCGGAGAGCTTGAGGGGCGGCTGCTGTGGCGCCGCTTCGTGTTGCACTACACGCCCAAGCACGCGAGCTGGCTCAATGCCGCCGAGCTCGAAGCGAGCCTCGTCTCGCGCGAGTGTCTCGGGCAGCGGCGCGTCCCGTCTCTCGTCGATCTCATCTCTCTTGTCGCGGCATGGCGCCGCCGTGCGGAGGAGGAGCATCGGATTATCGAGTGGCGCTTTCGTGTGGATGACGCGCGGCGTGTCTTTCGGTACGAAGGACTCACCACGCGCCGGTCAGAGCACTAGATCGCCCGAGATCAGGGCGATTCGTAGTGCTGCTTTATCACGCGCTCCAAATCGTCCAGGTCCATGGGCTTGGCGACCAGATCGGCGGCTCCGGAATGTCGCCGCCGCTCGGTGGCACTCATCATGACCACCGGTATAGACGCGAGCAGCGGGTCAGCATTCTTCAACTCAAGGAATCTGAGACCGTCCATGACTGGCATCATGATGTCGAGGAGAATCAGTCCTGGCCGGCACCCGCGGGACAGCAGCTCGAGCGCCTTCGCGCCGTGCTCCGTCGCGCGCACGATATGCCCATTGGCGCTGAGTGCTTGCGCAAGCGACTCGCGAAGATCTTCGTCGTCCTCGACCACGAGGATTTCACAAAGCATCGCGCCGGCGCCGCGTCCTGTCTCCCAGTTCGGCGCGGGGTCGGCAGGTACTCGATCGATGGCTGTCGTTGAGTAGGCTCCGCAATAGGGTTCATCAGCCGGAATTCGGGCGGCAATGTCCGATCGAAACTTGAGCCGAGCCACGGGGCCATCGATCATTTTGAACTCCTCCATCGCTGGCAACGACCCGATTGACCTCCACCCTATTCCCTGGCGCTAGCCGCCGATCGCGAAGCCGTTGGCCGAGGCCTGCAGCCCGTGACGTTGCTCGTCGCTAAGGGAAGCGAAGAGGCTGGCGTGGAGATCGGACCCACGACCTTCGGCACCGTTGCGTCAGAGCGAAAAGCGTTCCCAGTGGATTGTCGAGCGGGGTACCCCCATCGCGGCCAGCGCTTTCAGCACGTCCTTCATCATGATGGGCGGGCCGCACAGAAAGACGTCTCGTTCGGCGGCATCTGAAGCAAAGCGCGAGATCTTTTCGGCGTCGATATGGCCCTTTTCGCCCGTCCACGATGGGTCGTGGCTGAGGATGTGGATCACTCGCAAGTTGGGGCAGGTCGCTTCGAGCTCATCGAGTTCCTTGTGAAATACGATCGCCGCCTCGTTGCGATTGCCGTAAAGGACAAGTACATCCCTACCATCCGCCGCGAGCTCCTCCGCCAGCGAGCGAATGGGCGTGATGCCGATTCCCGCGGCCACCATCAAGACCTTTTCTCGCTGGCAGTATCTCGCGGTGAAAACCCCGTGTGGACCGTCGATGAGCACCGGGGTTCCCGGTGCCAGCCTCGGGATGGCCGCCGTGAAGTCGCCGATGCTCTTGATGCTGAGGCGGATCTCGGAGCCGTCCGGCTGCCGGGACATCGAGAATGGGTGGGATTGCCACCGGAATCCTTTCATCCAGAAGCGGACGAACATGAACTGCCCCGCCTGAATGCGGAAGTCCATGAGGGCCCGCCCGCGGATCACGACCGAGGTAACGTCATCCGTCTCCCGTTCGAGCCGTTCTATGGTGAATCGATGCCGCCAGAAAACCAACGTGGGTCTGAGGAGGCGGAAGAAAATCAAATTGACCGCTACGAACGCATGCAATCCAAACCAGTATGCGGTGAGGACCTGATTCCTGGTGAAGTCCCTTCCCAATCTCGTCTGGTGAAAGAAAGCGAGAGCGATCGCGGCGTACGCAGTCAAGTGGAGCGCGTACCAATGCTCGTACCGCATATGGCGGCGCACCGGCGCGAGGGAAGCCGCGCCGAGTATCAAGAGGAGGAGCCAGCCGGAAGCGGCGAGAGGCACGGCATCCCAGTTGGCCAAGAAGTCCTTCAGCTGGACCCAGAAGGAAGCCCTCTCCTTCATCGCGTGCCCCGCGGTGACCAGGATCGGGTGGGCGCTGAGCGCGCCAAGCACGAGCAGGCCATTCTTGTGATGCACCCGAATCAGCTTGTCGAGACCAAAGGTCCGTTCCAACCACTTGACCCGGCCGATCAACATCAACTGGAGGAGAATTCCGCTGACCGCCAGGACGGCTGCGAGCCGGCCGGTGGCGAGAAGAACTTCGGGAGCGCCCTTCGAGAGCAGGCTTCCACCGGGAGAACGGATGTGGTTCCAGAGCCAAAATCCGCAGACCACGATGATGTGCGTCAGGAGCAGGAGCCATCTGGCGACCTTCATTCGCTGCGCAGACACTGCCAGAAATGGTGAGCGCATCACCGAGGAGCAAGCGGCGTAACACAGGCGAGAAACGTCGTACTGCGGCGCAACACGATAGCGAGGCAGCAGCGCAGGAATGCGAGCGGGCCGAACTCACGTACGATGAGACTGCCGTGGCGGAATACGTGACGTGTAGTGACGACGCCGCGGATCGACATCGGACACCTCGCACATTACGACTTGCCCAGGCGTCATTTCATTCCCCGGGGAATAGCCGCTCCACCGAGCCGGTCATCTCGCCCGATGCCGTCCCGGTTCCCCCCATCGAGGTATCCGATGACGAGCGCGTTGGTTCTACCGATGAGCCTCTGCCTTCTTGCCGCCGCCTGCGGCAATCCTTCCACCGGCGAAACCGCTCGCACCGAGACAACCCGGCTCGTTTCGTCTGCATCGCCTGCTCCGTCAGTCGACCCGGTGGTCCAATGGAACAGGATTCTGCTATCGATCGTCCGCACGCCAGGGGCGCAGCCGGCGACGGTCCATGCGACGCGCGGCTTCGCGATGCTTCATGCCGCGATCTACGATGCCGTCAACGCCATCGACCGGACACACGCCCCCTACCTGATCCGTGTCCGCCACGCGCCCCGAGGTGCGTCGCAACAAGCGGCCGCCGCGGCCGCCGCGCATGGCGTGCTCGTGGCGTTGTATCCGGCGTTGAGCGCCCAGATCGATGCGCAATTCGAGCAATCACTCACGGAGGTTCCCGATGGAGCGGGGAAGGAGGAAGGGGTTGCCATCGGAGCCGAAGTTGCTCGGCATCTCGTGATGCTGCGAGCCGATGATGGGTCTGCAGCGCAGCCGCCGACATATGTCTTCGGCACGATGGCAGGCGCATATCAGTCGACGCCGCCGAACTTTCCGCCTCAGCCTCAGTTCACGCACTGGTCCCACGTCAGACCATTTGCGGTCGAGAGCGCCAGCCAGTTCCGTCCCGGGTCGCCGCCCAGGCTCACCAGCGCCGCTTACAGCGATGCCTTCAATGACTTGAAATCGCTCGGAAGCGCAGCCGGCAGCACAGCAACTGCGGACCAGGCACTGACCGGCCGATTCTGGAACGGCGCCGTCCAGAATTACTGGAACGAGATCGCACAGACCACGTCCGTCGTCGATACGTTGACCACGGCGCAGAACGCGCGCCTCTTCGCGCTGCTGAACCTCGCACTCGCGGACAGCGTCATCGCCTTCTACGACGCGAAGTACACTTACAACTTCTGGCGGCCGGTGACGGCGATCCGGGCCGCGGACACGGATGGCAACCTGAAGACCGATGCCGATCCGAACTGGCTTCCGGAGGTCGGCAAGACGGCGCCGGATCCTTCGTACCCTGGCGCGCACGCGGTCATCAGCGCTGCCGCAGCTGCAGTGCTCACGGACGTCCTTGGAGCCGAGCCCTTCAAGTTCAGCGTCAGGTCCGAAGTGATGCCCGGGGCAGAACGCTCGTTCCAGTCGTTTGCCGCGGCCGCCCAGGAAGCCACCCTGAGTCGGATCTTCGCCGGACAGCATTTCCGATTCGATCTCAGCGCAGGTCGGGTCCTTGGCCTGCAGGTCGCCGATCTCGTGCTCGATCACTTCCTGACTGAGCGCGAAGACGACGATCCCGAGCGGGACTGACCGCGGTGAGGGTCCTCACAGCAAGCATTCTCGGGGCCCTGTTCTGGGCGTGCACGGTCGGCCAATGGCGCTCGCGGGCCGCAGACAAACCGCTCACGCGCAGCGAGCTTTCCAGCCGCAACCTGAGCGTCGCCGACGAGAGCCACGATTCTGCGCTGCATGCGGCCTTCGTCCGGGCGTTGGCCGGGGAGGGGTTCACCATCGTTGCCCATCCGCCGTATCACGAGGATCTCGAAGTCACGCTCGACATCGTTCGCGCGCCCGAGGGCGTCGTTGCCGTGGCGACCCTGCATAGCGACGGATTCTTCATCGACGAAGCGCGCGCTTCTCTCGACAGCGCTGATGCGGCCCTTGCCAGGCTGGCGAAGACCCTGGCCCTCTCGCAGGGCACCGCCGATTTCGTCCGCAACAGCGGCACACCGCAGCAGAAGGGCCTCAGCGGGCAATAGCGCAGCGGACGCCGATGGGAATATACGCGCGGCGCGAGAGTCGGGGACGGCGGGGCGTGGAGGAAGCCCGATGACGAAGCCGCGCCCATTCCCTGCTCCGACCTTTCACTCAATGTCGCTCACCCGCGCTGCATTCTTCCACGCGCGCGTCGGCGACACTCCCGCTCTCTGCAGTGTGCTCGATCATGGCCTCCCGGCCGACGCGCGCAACGAGCGCGGTGAAACCCTGCTCCATGTCGCCTGCTCAAACCGACGATTCGACGCTGCTCGCCTCCTGCTCGAGCGCAACGCCAGTCCCGAGTCGCGCAGCGAGCTCGGCTTCACCCCGCTCACAACCGCTGTGATGGACGCAGATCGCCGGCTGATCGCGTTGCTCCTCGATCATGGCGCCGATCCAGACGGCGCCGGCCCGGAAGGCCTCACGGCCTTGATGCTCGCAGCCATGCTCGATTGCGTCGAGCTCGTCAATCTGTTGCTCGAAAGTGGTGCCTCGCTGGATCTGGCGCTCGCGGACGGTTCAACGGCGTTATCCATGGCCCTCGGAGTAGAGGCGCAGCGCGCCGCACAGTTACTCCTGACGATGTCGTCCATCAACCGCGCGAGACCACGGGCCGAGTAGCACGCGGCACGGTCAGGCTGACCCGCGACTGCGCCCACGTCTCTTTATTCCCCGAGGAATGCACCTAGGGCTGAAGCGGTCAGGATGAGCAAGGAGGTTCAAATGCTGAAGACCCATCACAGACTCTCGAAACTCGGCCTCTCGCTCGGCGTCGCACTCTTGGTTTCGGGTGCAGCCGGGAGCGTTACTCGCGCCAGCCCGCTCCCGACAAACAGCGACGAAGCTAGGGCGCTCGCGCCGAACACACCGCCGCACGCAAACGCGGTGAAGGCCCCGGTGGAGGGTGCCATTTCCAGCACAGACGAAGCTCGTACCCTGGCTGGCTACTCGCTCCCCATTTCATCCACGACTGCAGTATCCAAAATCGTGACGAGCACGGATGAAGCGCGCGCTGTCACGGGAGGCGACCGTCTCGTTTTCGTCGAGATCAAGCGGCCCGAAGACAGTCGCGCGGCCGCCATCACGGGCGCGCATTGACTGCCTCGGGCACGAACTCATTCCCACCGGAATGCCGTGCAGCGGCCGAGTCTCCGGTCGCTGAGACCGGACCAAGGACAAGGGCCATGGATCGCAAGTCGATGAAGATCGCAGTGCTGGCGTGCTTGTCGGCGCTCTGCGGGTGCGCGGGCTTCGGCCGCGAAGCGAGGCGAGAGCCGGTCGAGCGGCTCGACGAGCACGGAGTCAGCGCACCCGTTCTAGAGGTCGAGACGGGCAGCGTGCTCGCATTCGTCAACGCCGATGCGCGACCTCACCAAATCTACTCGAATGACTGCGCCGAGCTGTCGTCCACTGTCCTGAATCCTGGGGACACCTACTCCGTCGCGATCGGCATCGGCCCCAAAGTGTGCCATTTCCAGGATCTCCTCGCGCCGCTCTCCACTGGCTACTTCGGCACCCTCCAGGTACGCGACGAGCAAGAGGAGCGGCGCCTGGCGACGCAGGACTGAGCACCATCGAGGCCGAAATCGGAGAATGTTGGTGCGAAGCCAATCCCAACTTCTTCCCTCCCTGCACTGGCTGCGCTCTTGCGGCGGCTCGGGAATAAAGTCAGTGATGCCGTGGTCGCAGCGGTTGGACCTTTCCGCTCGGAGGGGTATTGCCGCATCGAGTCGACTCGTTCGAGGCAGTGGTGCTGCCCCACATGAGGGCAGGGTACAACCTCGCTCGTTGGCTTTTGCGCAACGACCACGACGCCGAGGATGTCACGCAGGAGGCCATTGTGCGCGCATTCCGCTTCTTTGACGGATTCAGCGGTGACAATCCGCGTGCCTGGCTGCTGACCGTCGTTCGCAACAGTGCCTATTCCTTCTTGCAGCAGAACCGCGCCCGTGAGCTGGACACCGAGTTCGACGAGGTGCTTCATAGCGAGCCGGCCTCGAATGGGCACACCTCTGAGACGCCCGAGGTGCTGGTACTACGCTCGGCGCAGCAGCGCTTTCTCAACGAGGCCGTGGAGGCGCTGCCGGTCGAGTTCCGCGAGGTCTTCGTGCTGCGTGAGATGGAAGGACTTTCGTATAAGGAGATCGCAGACGTGGCGCGCATTCCCATCGGCACGGTGATGTCGCGGCTCTCGCGCGCGCGGCGGCAGCTGCAGGCCGCCGTCGCCCGCCGCGAGCAGCCGGGGAGCGCGTCATGAATTGCTCCGAGACGAAGCGGCTGATCGACGCCTACGTGGACAACGAGCTCGATCTGCGCGGAGCGCTGGAGATCGAGGGGCACGTCGCCCGTTGCCCCGGTTGCGGCGCCGAGGAGCGGGCACTGCGCGAGCTGCAGGCCTCGGCACGTACGAACCTGAGCAGGTATGTGCCGTCGCCGGAATTCGACGCGCGGCTGCGCGATGCATTGCACGCGGAAGGACATTCCGTTCCCCTACACTCCGAAGAAGCGAGCCCCGCGCTCCCGCGAGTTGCGCGGCGTCGCCGGCACGCGTGGAGGTGGGCGGCGCTGGCCCCCTTTGCGGCAGCCGCCGCACTGGTGGTAGTGGCCGGACCGCGCCTCTGGCGCCCGCCGTCCGAAGCTTCAGTCGCCGAGGCGGTGATCGCGGCGCACGTTCGGTCGCTGCTCGCCAACCATCTCACGGACGTGGCTTCCTCCGACCAGCACACTGTCAAGCCCTGGTTCCAGGGAAAGCTCGACTACTCGGTGTCGGTGACCGATTGGGCCGCCCAGGGTTATCCGCTCGTGGGCGGTCGGCTCGATTACGTCGAGGACACGCCCGCGGCAGCGCTCGTCTACCGCCGCGAGCAGCACGTGGTGAACCTTTTCGTCTGGCCGAGCAAGCGCGCCGGCGACGAGCCGGTGCAGCGCCTCTCCCGGCGCGGCTACAGCGCGTACTGCTGGGCAAAGGACGGGATGCATTACTGGGCGGTTTCCGATCTGAACGAGGGCGAGCTGCAGAAGTTCGTCGAGCTGGTGCGCCGCCAAGGCTGATTCACAGCGACAAGTCGCATGTGACGCGATGAACGCGATCGGGTGGTCGCTCTGCGCGCCGTACAACGCTGAGGCCCCCCGCGCACCAGGATGGGACTGCGCGACTGGCTTGTTCACCATCGTGGCCCGGGTGCGGACCGATGAATCCCGGGCGCAGTCGGCGGAGGAACGAAGCCGAGGGCGAAAGAGGCGGGCGATATTGCAGCTCCCGGTGAGCCGGACAGCTCCGTCGCGCGCGAGCGGGCCTCGGCAGAGCGCGCGACCCTCGCGCAGCTACCAAACGCGCAACGCGAGGTGATCCATCTCCACCGCTACGAGCAGACGTGGAGGTCGCGAGGCCGCCGAACATTACAGCCCTTCACGCGACGCGCAGGCGCGAACGCAAGTGCCGTGAGCGGGCCGACAATCGCCCAATGCACGGCCGTGAACGCCGTCTCGATCACGAGGTAATCGGGTACCGAGTCATCACGTTCTTCGCGGCCCCCGCAGATCCTGGCCGCCATTCGACGCCGCGCCCCGGGGATAGCTGTAGACCGCGGCGCGGTGATTTTATTCCCGCGCGAACCGTGCGCCGGCCGGACGAGTCCAACCCGCGTTCCAAGCTGGAGGTCTCATGAAAACGCTCGCCCTCGCCCTCGCCATCCTGTTTCCCAGCCTGGCCTCGGCCGATTCCACCATGCTCGCCTTCAAAGGCGGCATCGGAGTCGATCCGGTCGCCGGAGTGACCTCGACGGGAACCCCCGCCGTCAACGTCGTCCGCGGCGTTTCGCCGGGCGGCTTTACCTGGCAGATCACCGCGCTTACGGCGGAAGTCCAAGCGGACGGCCGCATCTCCGTCGATGGGCGGGGCCTGCTGCTCACCGCCGGCAATGCGATCGGCACCACCGGCGGGCAGCGCGTCTTCGCAGCCGTCTTCTGCGGACCCGCGACGACGGCCACCGCTCACAGCACGAGCGCCGCCGGCGTGGCCCTCGCCGCCAACGGCGATTTCCACATCGACGACGCGCTCACGCCAGCGGTGCTGGTCTCCTGCGACAATCCAGTGCTGCTCATCCTCAGCGCCGCCAACGGGCACTGGTTCGCCGCCGGCATTCCCAGGAACGGTTCGGACACCCGCGAGGAATAAGTCGGCCCGCGTTCCGGTCACGCCCCACGGAAAAGGAACCAAGAAATGCGTCTCCTCTTCGCCGCACTCCTCGCAGCAACTGCCCCTCTCACCACCGACTCCGGCGCGCCGGTCGGCAGCAACCAGAACTCCAAAACTGCCGGCGCGCGCGGCAGCGTATTGCTCGAGGACTTCACGCTGATCGAGAAGCTTGCGCGCTTCGATCGCGAGCGCATCCCAGAAAGAGTGGTGCACGCCCGAGGCGTTGGCGCCTACGGCACGTTCGAGAGCGCGGCGGACTTCTCCGCGCTCACCCGCGCGAAGATCTTTTCCGCCAAGGGCAAGCGCACGCCGATGTTCGTGCGCTTCTCCACCGTCGTGCACGGCGGCAATTCGCCCGAGACGCTGCGCGATCCGCGCGGGTTCGCCCTCAAGTTCTACACCGAGGAGGGCAACTGGGATCTGGTCGGCAACGACCTGCCGGTGTTCTTCATCCGCGACGCGATCAAGTTCCCCGATATGGTCCACTCGCTCAAGCCGTCGCCGGTGACCAACCGGCAGGACCCGAATCGGTTCTTCGACTTCTTTTCGCACGTGCCCGAATCGACGCACATGATCACGCAGCTCTATTCTGACCTAGGCGTCCCCGCGAACTACCGGCAGATGGACGGCCACGGCGTGCACGCGTTCAAGTTCGTCAACGCCAAGGGCGTAGTCCATTACGTGAAGTTTCACTATCTCTCGCTCCAGGGCGTGAAGACGCTCACCCCGGAGGAGGCGGCGAAGCTTCAGGCCGCCGACTTCCAGCACGCCACCAAGGACCTCTACGACGCGATCGCGCGCGGCGATCACCCGAGCTGGGAGCTGACGGCGCAGATCGTCGACTCGAAGGACCTTGACCGCTTCAGCTTCGACGCTCTCGACCCCACTAAGATCTGGCCGGAAGATCAGGTTCCTTCGGTGGTCCTCGGCCGCTTCACCCTGGAACGCACGCCCTCGAACTTTTTCGAGGACACGGAGCAGTCCGCGTTCAGTCCGGCGGTGCAGCCGCCTGGAATCGAGCCCTCGGAGGACAAGCTCCTGCAGGGCCGGCTCTTCGCGTACACCGACACGCAGCGTTACCGGGTCGGGCCCAACTATCTCCAGCTTCCGGTCAATCACCCCCGCTCGCCGGTGGCCAACAACAACCAGGCCGGCCCGATGAGCAGCGCGCGTCCGGCAACAGACGTCAACTACGAGCCGAGCGTGTCGGGCGCCGTCGCCGAAACGTCGGCCTATGCCTATTCGCGCACGCCGCTCTCCGGCACCACGCAGCAGGCGCGCATCGAAAAGACCGACGACTTCTCGCAGGCAGGCGCATTTTATCGGCGGCTCGATGCGCCGGCGCGCGCGCGGCTGGTGCAGAACCTGGCCGGCGATCTCGGGCAGGTGAAGAATGCGGCCGTCAAGACGCGGATCGTCGGCTTCATGCTGCAGGCCGACGAGGAATACGGCGGCCGGCTCGCCGAAGCGGTAGGCGTGAGCGCGGACGCTGCGCGGCTCGCGGTACGCTGACCATGACGTCGCGCGCATCGGTGGCCTGGCTGGCGTTCCCGCTGCTGCTGGGTGGAGTCCTCTTCGCAGCACTGCCGACCCTCTCGAGACGAGAAGTCCCCCGGGCGGATGCTGAGCGTTACCTGCTCGCCGCCGCTCGCGAAGGAGATGCGGCGGCGATCGAGGGCCTGGTGGGCGCAGGCATCTCGGTGGAGACGCGCGACGCCCGCGGCTTCACCGCCCTCATCCTCGCCGCGTATCACGGTCACGCCGAGGCGGTGCGCACGCTGCTGCGGCTGGGCGCCGACGCCTGTGCCGGCGACGGTCGCGGCAACTCGGCCCTCATGGGTGCGGCGTTCCAGGGACAGAAGCGCGTGGTCGAGCTGCTTCTCGCGCAGCCATGCGCCGTCGACCAGGCCAACCGAGTCGGCCAGACCGCTCTGATGTTCGCCCGTCTCTTCGGGCGCTCCGAAGTGGCCGATCTCCTGACCGCAGCGGGCGCGTCGCGCGCGCGCCGCGACGGGTCCGGCCGATCCTCGGAGGATTGGGCACGAACGCAGGTTCCTCCGGCTGGGGGGCCGCCCTGATCGCATTTGCGGATTTCCGCTTCGACTCCACTCAATCCCTCTCGAGGTACCCGATGAATCGAACGTCGCTGATCGCGATTCACTTTGCAGCGCTCGCTGCCGCGTGCAGCAATCCTCCCGCCAGAGCCTTGGCGCAGGGACGTCCGGCGGTTTCCACTGCGGAGACGCAGGAGCCGGCCAACCTCGTGGTGGAGTGGAACCGGGCGCTGCTTCGCATCGTCCGTACGCCCGGCGCCCAGCCGGCGACCATCCATCCGACGCGCACCTTCGCCATGCTCCATCTGGCGATCCGCGACGCGGTCCATTCCATTGACCGGACGCCGCGCCTGATTCGCGCGTCTTCGCGGGAAGCCTCGCAGGAGGCCGCGGCTGCAGCGGCTGCGCACGACGTCCTCGTCGCGCTGTACCCATCGCTCGCGGCGCAGCTCGACACCCAGCTCCAGCAATCGCTGGCGCAGGTTCCGGACGGCGCGCCGAAGACCGAGGGCGTCCGCATCGGGCAGGACTTCGCCGGCCGCGTCCTCGCCGCGCGTGCCGACGACGGCTCCGCGGCGCCGCCGCTCAAGTTTACCTTCGGAACGCTCCCCGGCGCATATCAGTCGACTCCGCCGAACTTCCCCTCCCAGCCGCAGTTCACGAGCTGGCCGCACGTCAAGCCGTTCGCCCTGGAGCGCGCGAGCCAGTTTCGGCCCGGCCCGCCTCCCGCGCTGGAGAGCGACGCGTACGCCGACGCCCTCAACGAGATCAAGTCCCTCGGCACCGCAAGCGGCTCCCCCGCGTCCGCGGACCAGGCGCTGACCGGCCGATTCTGGAACGGCGCCATCCAGAACTACTGGAACGAGATCGCGCAGACGGCGGCATTGAGCCGCGGCCTGACCACGGCGGAAACGGCGCGCCTGTTCGCGCTGCTCGATGTCGCGATCGCGGACTCGGTCATCGCCTTCTACGACGCGAAGTACACCTATGCCTTCTGGCGGCCGGTGACCGCCATTCGCGCCGCGGATACCGACGGCAACCCCGAGACGGACGCGGACCCGAACTGGCTCCCGCAGGCGGGCAGGACCGCGCCCGATCCCTCCTATCCGGGCGCGCACGCCGTCATCAGCGCTGCCGCCGCGGCCGTGCTCGAGGGCTTTCTCGAGGAGGCCGATTTCGCCTTCAGCGTCACTTCCGAGGTGCTGCCCGGCACGCAGCGCTCCTTCGAGTCGTTCGCCGCCGCGGCCCGCGAGGCGACGCTGAGCCGCATCTTCGCCGGCCAGCATTTCCGGTTCGACCTCAGCGCCGGCCATCGCCTGGGCGAGAAGGTCGCCGAATTCGTCGTGTCCAACTCGGATTCCCCCAAGGAGAACGAAAATGATTGAATCGAGGCTTATGTATTCCTTCCCCCTCCGGGCGGCGCTGCTCCTGCCGCTGATGGCGACGACCATGGCGCGGGCCGAGCAGCCTCCCGCCCCTTGCCATCCGAATCCCGACGCAGTCGCCGACGCTGCGGCGGTTGGCGCGCGTGGCGACATCGCGCCGCTACCCGCGCCGCTGCGCGATCAGCTGGTGCGCCTGGCCGAGCGGCCGCACAGCGTTCTGCCCGTGCAGGCCCGCGCCGAGGCCGATCTCGCCAGCCAACTCTTCCAGTACTACCTCCTCGACTCGACCGGCTTCGAGCCCAACGTCTTCACCAGCCGCATTCCGGGCGTGAACGATGCCGCTCAGCTGACTGCCACCGGCGGAAACTGCGGCTTGCCGGTGGTGGGGGCGGTCCGCGTCGTGCTCGAGCCGAAGCCCGGCCTCCCGACCGATCCCACCGACCCGCGCGCCTTCATCGACGTCTTCACCGACATCTCCGGCCTGTTCGTCATCAACAACGAGAGCGGCTGGTACGAAGGCTGGATGATTCACGACGTCACCGTGCCGGCGATCGACCCCGTCGCGCGTCCCGACGGGCACGCCCACTTCGGCGCCATCCTGCCCCGCGACGCCGCGCTCCTCGCCAGGATGGGCGCCGGCAACAACGTCCCGGGACACACCTTCACGGTCGACGGAAAGAAGCCGCGCTTCCCCGGCGCGTCCGATCACTTCCCCGACGCGCAGACCAACGTGGTCCCGATCTACCTGAGCATGGGCGCGTTCAATGCGTTGCAGCAATCCGATGCCCACGCTTATTGGGAATTCAATTACCTGGGAACCAACTGGGTTCATCCCCTCTATGAACTGCCCTTCACCGGCGGATTCCCGGACCGGTTGGGCGCAGCGCCCGACACCTTCGCCGACGGCGAGATCGGCAAGCTGCAGTCCATCGTGCCGGGCTCGGGGCCCAACGGCGTGAGGAACGATCCTCGCCGCCTGGGAGACGATCCCAACCTGCCGCGCGATCCGGACAAGTTCGACGGGACCGTCGATGCGCAGCGGGAATTCCGGCAGCGCGGCATCCCCAGCGGGCTGGCGAACGAGATCTTCCTCGATGTGTACGTGCGGCGCGCGTCGTTCGAGCCCTGGGAGAGGAACCTCCAGCAGCGCCTCTTCGACGCGTACGCCGTCGAGGTGACGCGCGTCGACCAAAACGGCGACGGCATCATTTCCGCTCCGGAGGGAGACATCGACACGCCGACCGACGGCTTCGCCGACAACACGCGCCTCTACCTGTCGCCGACGGTTTTCGAGCGCTTTGCCGTGACGCGCGAGATCAACGACGGGCTGCTGGCGCCGCGCTTCTCGCCCAGTCAGCGGGCCTGGGTGTTGAGCGGAGCGCGGGTGGCCGTCAGTCCCGCAATCCCCGCATCCGCCGGACGGGACGCCGACGATCGGTGAGTCTCTGCTCTCTTTCACAGTCCAACCGGACTGCGCGTGTGAGCGCACAGTCTTGTTCTCACTCTTGCGGAGGATTCAAATGCCATTTACAATCCGGTGCGCGAACCACCTGGCGGCGCTCGCCCTTTCCATCTTCCTGTTCCCAGTCGTGGCGAGAGCCCAACACTACAACCAGACCAACCTCGTTTCCAACGTCGCGGGGATGGCTCCGATCACCGACCCGAATCTGAAGAACCCCTGGGGACTCACCCGTAGCGCGACCAGTCCCTGGTGGGTGGCGAACAACAACTCGGGCACTTCGACTCTCTATACCGGGTCTGGCCAGATCATCCCCATCAATGGGACGGGAACAGTTCTTGTTCCGCCCCCTGGATTCGCGCCGAACGCGCAGTCCGCTCCAACCGGAGTGGTTTTCAACGGAAGCCCGACGGACTTCCTGGTTGCACCGGGGGCGGCGGCGCATTTCATCTTCGCCACTGAGGACGGCACGATCTCGGGCTGGGCCAGCGGGAAGAGCGCGGTGCTCGTAGTAGACAACTCGGACGGAGGCTCCGCGAATGGCGCCGTCTACAAAGGCGCTACGTCCGCGGAGATCGACGGCAGGAGATTCCTCTATGTAACAAACTTCCGGTCCGCCAAGGTCGAGGTCTACGACACGAACTTCAAGCGAGTACACCTGAACGAGGACGCCTTCGACGACGATGCGATTCCCAGAGGCTTCTCACCGTTCAATGTTCAAAACATCGGCGGAACGATCTTCGTCACCTACGCAAAGCAGGACGCTGCGCGGCACGATCCCGTAGGAGGCGATGGTCTCGGGTTCGTCGAGCTCTTCACCCCGTCGGGGAAGCACATCGGCCGCTTGCAACACGGCGACTGGTTCAATGCGCCTTGGGGAGTGGTGTGGACCACCCGCGACTTCGGTGAGTTCAGCAATGCCGTCCTGGTCGGCAATTTCCGCAGCGGCTGGGTGGCGGCGTTCAATGGCTTTACTCACCAATTCATCGGCTTTCTGAGGAACCCGGACAACTCGCTCGTGACCATCGACGGCCTGTGGTCCCTCACGTTCGGGAATGGCGCGAACGCGGGGCCGGCGAACAGCTTGTTCTTCAGTGCCGGCATCAACAACGAAAGCGATGGGCTGTTTGGCACCCTCACGCCCATCGACGGACTGGATGGCGACGAGGAGTAGGGCCGCAGGGCGGGCCCTTTTTGGGGAAGGCCCGGGGGCTCCAGGCCCCATACCTCTGGTGTCGGGCCAGTTGCGGGGAGTGACATGGAACCTGTCGTACACGACTACCTGATCATCGGCGCCGGGCCAGCCGGCTTGCAGATGGGCCATCACCTCGCGCGCGCCGGGCGTGACGTGTTGATCCTCGAGGCTGGCGCGGCGCCGGGAACTTTCTTCCGCAGCTTCCCGCGACATCGCACGCTGATCTCCGTCAACAAGGGCGAGACGGGCAGCGACGACCCCGAGATCAACCTCCGGATGGATTGGAACTCGCTGCTGGGCGACTCGGACGATGTTCGATTCACGCGCTACTCGGACCGGTATTTCCCTCCTGCAGATGAGCTGGTCCGATACCTGGAAGACTTCGCCAGCCGGCATCGCCTGCCGATCCGCGCAGACGCCCGTGTGGTGCGCGTCGAGCGCGGCGCGGACCAGCGCTTTCGCCTGACCGACCATGTGGGCTTGCACAGGCCTTCCAGCCGCGACGCAAGGTTCACGCCGTCGCCCAGCGCGGTGTAGCTGAAGCGCTCCGGCGCGCCGAAGTGACCCACCATCACGGTGTCGCGGTGGAGGCCGAAACGCGTGCGTAGTGGCGGCAGTCCTGCCCACGCCGACGACCGGTAGAGCCGATCGGTGACCTTCCTACAGGCGAGGACCGCGGCGCAAGCGAGCTGCGAATGATCCCTGCGTTGCGTAGGTGCGTTCCAGAGCGCCATAACTGCATCGCCGATGAACTTGTCGATGGTGCCGCCACAGCTCCGCACTGCCTCGGTCATCGCTTCGAAGTAGAGCCCGAGCGCCCGCGCGAGCTCGTCCGGCGAGAGGCGCTCCGACAGCGAGGTGAAACCCTCGAGGTCGGTAAAGAGGATCGACAGTTCGCGCAGCTCGCCACCCAGCGCCGGTTCACGGTTCGCCGCGTAGAGCTCGCGCACCACGTCGAGCGGCGCGTACTTCCCCATTCCCCGCAACGCGGTCTTCGCCTGCTCGAGGCCGTTCAGCACTTCATGCACGTCGCGGCCCGGGGTCTTCGTCGTCGCAGACATGCATTCCAGGTTGTGCATGCGTGCCGCTGCCTTGCGGATACGTCCGAGACCGCGGCGCAGCGCCAGCAAGGCGCCGCCCCCACCGAGCAGCACGAGCCCGTTGATCACCGCGCACCCGATCAGGAGCCGCCAGCGCAGCGCATGCAGGTCCCGCGTGTACGCCGCTTCCGGCACCACGATCCCCACGAACCAGTCCTGCGATCCGGCCAGCGCCCGAAACGTCGCGAGCCATCGCTCGCCGTCGACGGTCAATTCACCCGTGCGCTCCACGCCCTGCTTTTCATCGAGCAACGGACCGCGCAGCGCAAGCATGATCGCCTTCGGAATCCAGCGCGGCGCGATGCGCAGTTCTTCGTTGACCGGCTCCAGACGATCCTCTGGTGAGAGCCGCGTGATCAGCCTGCCGTCGGCGTCAGCCAGGAAGATCCGGTGCGGATCGGAGGGGTCGGCGCGAAAGTCGGAAACACCGTCGATGGCCGAAGTGGGCAGCGCCGCGCGCAGGACGCTATTGTGATTCCTTACGCCTTGGGATTTTCCATCGGGGAGGCAATTCCCGCCGGTCTGCTGGTTCCAGGCCGCGAGTCGGGTGGAGCATGCGACAACGAGCGCGATCATGGTGTTGACGTTCGGCTGCGCGGCGATTACCGAGCAACTCGGCATTCATGCCGTTTTCGGCGCCTTCGTGGCCGGCGTGCTCGTGGCGGAGTCTCCGCGCGTCCGGGAGGCGACGCTCGACGCGCTCGACAGCGTGATCACCGGCGTCTTCGCGCCGATCTTTTTCGTCTACACTGGACTTCGGGTGACGTCGCTGGCGTTGCCGCCCGTGAGCATCAGCGTCCTGATAATCGGCGGCGCCATCGTCGGCAAGGTCATCGGCGCCGGCTTGGGCGCGAAGTTTGGCGGCATGCGGCTAGCGCCGGCCCTCGCGGTCGGCATCGGTATGAGCTCGCGCGGCTCGATGGAGCTGGTGGTGGCGCGTATTGGGCTCGATCTGCGAGTGCTATCGCAGACGATCTACGCAACCATCGTGCTCGTTCCCATCGTCACCAGTTTCACCACGCCGTTGTTGCTCAGGCTGGCCGCTGGCGCCGTCAAACCCGAGCCGGATGAGGCCTCACGGCTGGATCGCGAGGCTGAGGACGAGAAGGCGGTCATCAAGCGGACCGGCACCAAGATCCTGGTAGGACTGAGCGGCGGGCCACGATCGTACCAGGCAATGCGCTTCGCCGCGCCGGTCGCACGGCTGCCGGACGCCACGATGGTCGTTGTCTCGGTGGTTCCGGAGGACGATGCATCGCGCCGGACATCTCTCCTTCAGCGCCGAGCCGTCCTGACGAAGGAGGAGAGCCAGCACGCATTCGAGACCTTTGCGGCCGAGGAGAGACTGCCCGATTGCCATCCGCAGCTCATCGTTTCGCCCTCGCCGGTGGAGTCGATTCGCGAGGAGCTGCGCCGTGGATACGACCTCGTGTTCCTCGGTGCGGGTCGCCGGCGCATGGTCGCAAACCGCATCCTCACTGCAGTCTTGGAGCAGGGACGCGCCGATGCCGTTGTGCTATCGGGAGAGTCCTTCCTCGGACATTCAATCGCATCCTCGTCCCGACCGCGGGGGGCTTCGCCGCCCGCGGCGCCGCGGAGCTGGCGGTGCTCTATGCCAAGACGGTGGGAGCGCAGATCGACGTGCTTCACATTGTCGAGACACTGGCCGTCGAGAACACTCTGCAAGAGAACGTGCGGGCCATCGGCGCGCGCGTCGTCACCGGATTGGCCACGCTTGGCGAGCAGCACGGTGTGCGCGTCGAGTCGCACGTCAAGGTTTCGCGCTCCGCCGGAAGGGCCGTTCTCGCGGCGGCTCAGGAAAATCAGGCGGATCTCATCGTGCTCGGCGCCATCCCGCGTTTGCTCGGACGCCGAATGTTTCTCGGGAATACCGTCGAATTCGTGCTCCATCACGCGGCGTGCGCGGTGGCCCTCTTCATTCCGGCCGCGCGGCGCGCGGGCACAGCATGAGCGGGTCACGGTGGCGCGCATGGCCGTGCGAGTCTGAACAGGTCTGGGGTCGAGCGGTTGGACGGGGTGGCGCGACTTGCAGACCATTCCTGGATGCTTTTCAGGTGGCAGCGCGAGGTTTCGTATGCGAGTGCCGCTGTCGCGGTGGGAGCGCTCGCCGCCGCCTTTGCGATCGCATTTCGCCTCGCGCTCCATCACGGGCTGCGGCTCGTAGTCGGAAACGCGGACGTGCTGCAGGGCTTCACTGCCATGGCGCTGCCGATGCGCCTTGTCGTCCCGGCGCTCGGAGGAGCCACAGCGGCGGCCGTCGGTCTGCTGGCAGCGCGAAGCGCCCGGGGCCAAGGGGTTGCCGAGATCCTGGAATCGGTGGCGCTTGGACGGGGGAAGATCCGCCTCCCGCCGGTGCTGCTCAAGAGCGCCGCCTCCCTGATCGCGCTCTCTACCGGCGGGTCCATCGGCCGCGAAGGCTCGATCATCCAGTTGGGGGCTGGCTCCGGCTCCATGATTGGCCGCTTCCTGCGCCTGTCCGGCAAGGACACACGCCTGCTCGTCGCGGCCGGAACCGGCGCCGGCTTCGCCGCGGCCTACAACACGCCCATCGCGGCTGTTTTGTTCGTTGTGGAGATCGTTACCGGGGTCCTAGGGCTTGAGGTGGTGGTGCCCGTCGTCATCGCCACCGCCGTTTCGACCACGCTGACGCGCCTGGCGCTGGGCGGGGGCCCACTCTACGGGCAGCGGACGTTTGCGCTGGTCACCCAAGAGGAGCTGGCGAGCTACTGCGCCTTGGGCCTGCTCGCGGGCGCCGTCGGGGCACTATTCCTCTCTGGTCTCTCAAGAGCAGAGCGAGCGGTGCGCGCCTGGCCTCTTCCGCGACCCGTGCGTGGGGCGCTCGGCGGCCTCGTCGTGGGCGTGCTTGCCCTTCGTCTGCCGCAGATTCCCGGAAATGGCTACGAGGCGATCCAACTCGTTCTCGATGCGAAGATCGCCGGCTCGATCCTCGCCGTGCTCCTCGTGGCGAAAGCGGTCGCGACCATTGCCTCCGTTTCGTCCGGTAGCCCCGGCGGCGTGTTCACACCCTCGATGTTCCTGGGCGCGATGCTGGGCGGCCTGATCGGGAGCGCGGTGCCGCACGTCCTCGCCGCGCGGGCTTCCACGGCCGTGGCAGGCGGCTATGCACTCGCAGGGATGGCGGCAATGATCGCCGCCACCACCCACGCGCCGCTCATGGCCGCGGCCTTAGGCTTCGAGCTCTCAGGCGACTACTCCATCGTCATCCCGTTGCTCGCTGCCACGAGCCTCGCCGCGCTGCTGTCGCGTCAGCTCCGAATCGACTCGGTATACACCGAAGAACTGCGTCTGCGCGGCATCCCGTGGCGGGGAAGTCTCACCGAGCGGCTCGCACTTGCGGTCTCGGCCCGGGACATCCTGACTATGGATCCACCGTGTCTCGAGCCGGACACACCGATCTCGGAGGCGCTGGCGCTGCTTGCCGAGCCCAACACGCGCGTCGTGTACGTGCGCGGCGATCCACTGCGCGCACTTGACCTGCATGACGCGAAGCGCCTATGGGGGATGGAGAGGATAGTCGGGGCGACGTGCGGAGAAGCAGCTCACGAGGTCACAGTCGTCCGCCCCAACGACACGCTCCTCGATCTGAGCGAGAAGCTGTGGAGCACGGACTGGGGGGAAGTCCCGGTCGTGGATCCAGGCCCGTCGCGGCGACTGCTCGGAATCGTCACCCGGCGCACGCTGCTGGGAGCACTAGACCGCGAGATCCTACAGCGAGATGTATTGCTGACGCGCGTGGTACGCTTCGAAGGCGGCGCCGCGGGAGAGGACTTCTTCGAGCTGCCGCCTGACCGCCGCATCGAGGAGATCGCCGTCCCGAAGGCGCTGCGCGGGACGCGGCTCGATCTCACATTGTTGCGAACGCGACTGGGGATCATCGCCGTTGCACTGCGCCGCGCAGACGCTGCGAGCGTCGAAGACATGCCTGTCGACTACGTTCCGAAGAGGGGCGATCGGCTGATCGTCCTCGGCGCGCCCGAGGCCATCGAACGTTTCCGGCACGCGGCTCGAGCTCATTGAAGCGCATAGGAAGTTGGAACAAAAGAGAGTAGTGACAGATAGGCGCTGTTCAGCACAGTCGTCACGGCCGTTGCCGTCGAATGCCCAATCCGGGGCGGCGATTCTGCGGCACGGGAGCTTGTCTCGTCGAGAAAGCGAGGTGGCGCAATGTTGTGGACCCTGGCGGTGCTTCTCCTGGTGTTGTGGGTAGTGGGCTTGCTCACTGCCCACACGATGGGTGGATTGCTTCACATCCTGCTGGTGCTGGCGTTGGTCGTCCTCGTCATCCGGCTGCTTCAGAGTCGCCGTGGCGTCTGACTCCACGTTCCGCCTTGAAGGACGCGCGCCGCGATCAACATCTCGGGTTTCCCACCGGTCGCAGCAGCCGTGCGGGCGTCGCGTCGCACGGCCGCGTCGTTTTCGCTGGTACTCAGCAGTGGCTTGATCGCCCGTCTGTTTACTGGCGAAATTGCACGGTGGGAACACGTTTCTGAGGAGCGCCCTGTTTTTACGCGCGTCCAGAAGGTGGACCCCCCATCATGAGTCTCAAGAAAGCCGTAATCGGAAAATGGACCCTCGTCTACGCAGGGGCTCTCGGCGCTGCCGTCATCGGCGCTCTCGGTTTGTGGACCCCGACGCAGGCGGTCGCGCGGAGCAACAACCCTGCGCCGAAGTACAAAGTCGACATGCTGTGGCCGAAGCCGCTGCCGGAGCGGTGGGTCACCGGTGAGGTGGCCGGGACCTGTGTGGACGCGAACGACCACGTATTCACCGTCAATCGTGGCCCGCAGAATGCGAACCTGACCGCAAAGGAGGACCTGGTCGCCAGGCGTCGCCGCCCGTGATCGAATTCGATTCCGAAGGCAACGTCGTGAACTCGTGGGGTGACTTGACCATCCTTCCGAACGGCCTCCACGGCTGTTACGTCGATTTCCAGGGCAACTTCTGGATAGCCGGCAACGGCGACGGCATCGTGCAGAAGTACTCGCACGACGGCAAGCAGCTGCTGCTGCAAATCGGCCAGAGGGGTAAGTGTGACGAGCTAGACATGGCATGCTTCGCGGCCGGAAGGAGGGTCGTGAGGTGCGGCCGGTGGACGGAAAGAGGCGTTATCTGACCTATGATCCGAGGGCGCGGATGATCTCGGCGGGCTCGAGCCGCTCGCGCCAGTCGGCATTCACGTAGCTGAGGGCGATCCGGCCATCAGCTCCCAAGACGAAGGTCCCCGGAACCGGTAGCTCGTTCGACGCGTCGCCATTCGACTTCGTCAGGTCGACGCCCCAGCCCTTGTGGAGCGCATCGAGACCAGCCGGCACCTTCCACACGAGCCCGTAGCCGCGGGCGACCTTGTTGCCGGCGTCCGAGAGTACGCGGAACTCGAGCTTTCGCTTCTCTACCGTCGACAGGCTCTCGTCTGGCGTCTGCGGAGAGATCGCGACGAGGTTCGCGCCGAGCGCCTTGATTCGCGGAAGGACCTCCTGGTAGGCGCGCAGCTGCAGGTCGCAATAGGGGCACCATTGCCCGCGGTAGAAGGCGATCACGACGCGGCCCTCTTTCAGAAGCGAGTCGAGCGACACCTGCTTGCCCTGGGCGTCCGGAAGCGTGAACGACGGCGCTGTGTCCCCGACACGCGGCGCCTTTGCGCCAGCGCCGGAGCGCACGACGCCGTCGATCTCGCTGACCAGGGCCCTTACGACCTCGGCCGGCGCCTGCTTCGCGAGCTCGGTGTGAAATGCGGCGACACGATCACCCAGGAGATGATCGGCGATGGGAGCGTTGGTGCTGGACATGGGGTGGCGGAACCTTTCCGAGCGACGATCGCGCGGATGGCGCGCCGTCTGCTCGGTTCCTTCGACGATCCGACGGTGCGATTTCTTACCCAGTCACCGGCGCGTAAGATCCTCCCCGCTCGGCTCGTCGTACTGCACGTGAGCTCCGTGAGCGCCGTTCTCCCCGATCAGCTTTGCTCTGATACGGTGGTCCAGATGAGGCGAGCGCCGCGCGAGAACGCCGAGTGGGTTCGCGCGATCGCGGACGACGGCGCCGATGGGGAAGCCGCGCGTCGCGATCTGCGCGAGGTCCTCGTCACCGGGCTCATGAGAGTGCTCACGGCGCGTGGTGCGGACGAGGATCTCTGCGAAGACTTCGCGCAAGAGGCGCTCCTCCGCGTTCGCGAGCGGCTCGGTGGGTTCCGAGGGGAGAGCCGGTTCACCAGCTGGGCGCTCTCGATCGCCATGCGCATCGCCTTCGACGACCTCCGTCACAAGCGGTGGAGGGACGTCTCCTTCGACGCGATGCTCGAGGGGGCGCGTTCGCCGCTCGTGTTCGAGCCGCGGGTGGAGGCGACGCAAGAGCGGAGCGCGGTGCGCGAGCGCGTCCTGCGCGCGCTCGCGGACGTCATCGAGGGGAAGCTGACGGAGAAGCAGCGCGCGGTGCTCGTGGCCGAGCTCGAAGGGATGCCACACGCGGAGATCGCGGAGCGGCTCGGTATGAAGCAAAACGCGCTCTACAAGCTGAGTCACGACGCGCGGAAGAGCGTGAAGGTGCACCTCGAGGCGCTTGGGATCTGCGAGGCCGACGTACTCTGGGTTTTCGAGTGAGGACATGATGCGACTTCGCGACGAACAAGTGCGGTCTCTTCTCAACGCGTCACGCGAGACGCGCGACGTCGAGATCGACTGCGACGACTTCCTGTCGCTCATGGCGGAGTACGCCGAGGTTCGGGCCGAGGGCCGCGCGGTCCCGGAAGGCCTCGAGAAGGCGTGCGCTCACGAGAGGCTCTGCGCCAGTTGCCGCGAGGAGCTCGCGGCGCTCGTCGAGATCGTGAGCGGCGCGCGTAGATAGCTCGGCTGACGAGTCTCGGCTCGAACCCGCTCGAAGCTACTACGCGCATACCCTGCGGCGATGGCTATTCTTATGACGCAGACCAGGGGGAAGCTTCACCCCAGGTGACGGAAGCAGAGTTATCGGAGCTGGCTAGGCGGACTCCGGCATCCGGATTGACGGGAGGCCGGTGCAGGTCCGGAGTGCGGACGGCACTTGTGCTCGCAGGCACGCTCGCCAAAGCCCGCCTTCCAAGGGCGATGCGCTCGAGATGCTCCACCAGGAGGGCCCTCGCCTCGCGTCTAGCGCGGCAGCTCGGACGCTCTCGACACAGCCCGCTCTGCTCCGCAGCCGGCGCGCTTTAGCGACCGAATTCTTGGACAAGATCTGGACAAGGTCGAACTTGGATGCGCGCGCCACGCATCCAAGACTCGAGCACGACGCTGGAATTTCACTGAGCGACGAGCGGCGACCTTCGGGTTGAAACCGCGAGGGACCAAAACGATGGCCCCATCGCTAAGTACCGATGGGGCCAAGGAAAATTGGTTGCGGGGGCAGGATTTGAACCTGCGACCTTCGGGTTATAAGCACGATTTCACCCAACCGGCAGACGGGCGTCGTCCCTCATGTTTTCAGTCGTCTCGAGTAGTTAGCTCAAGCGCGAAGTCCACCGAAGGCCACGCAGGGATCCGCAAGTCCCCTCCTGTTTGGACAAGATTTGGTCAAAGTTCCGGCGAGCCGCTTCGAACCGGCGACCTTCGCCTTGGCAATTCTGAAGGCCAGGATTCCCGAACCTCCACGGCGCTCCACTCCGAGCCCAAGGCTTCAATTTCACTCGAGACGATCGCGCGGCCCGATCCACGGATCTTCCATACCGCACCGCAGAAACAAGAATCTCTGGGTCCAACGGGGGGTCCAAGACGTTCTGTTTCTGTTGCAGCTGCGGCGCAGCAGCTCGGAGTGTGCACCGCCACGGTCTACACGCTGTGCGCCCGTGGACAACTGCGATCTACCTCGCAGGTTCAAAGCTTGGGCAGGATTTGAACTTGCGACAGTGGCTACCTTCGCTGAGTCCTGGCGCGCTAGACGAAACCAAGGGAACTGTAGCGTGCACCGCCGCTTGAACCAACGAATCCCACACGTGCGAATCCTGAATGTCATTCGCGTCGTCCGCGAGGATCTCGCTGCGCTCATCGTCGCACGTCCGGAGCACGGATGACCACTAGCCGAAAGCGCCCCGCTTGACGAGTCGTGGGGAACGGCGTAAACGCGCCAACGCAATTGCTAGACGTGCCGCCGTGGCGCCCCACAAGGGCCTAGAGGGAAGCCGGTCGAATTCCGGCGCGGTCCCGCCACTGTAGCCGGGCAGCTCGTCCCAGAAGCCACTCGGTGCATGCACCGGGGAAGGCGGGACGCGCGCGCAGCGAGTCGCTGCGGACCCGGGAGCCAGGAGACCTGCCTGGCGGCATGAGACGAAGTCCTTCGCCTCTTCGAGAGAAAGAGGGAGACATCATGCCGCTGGTCGAAGCCCCGCAGGGGCGTCTCGTTTGTTCGCGCGCGAAGTCGGCCGCGAGCTTCTTCACCGTCCTCCTGTCCGCGTTGCTCTCCTGGACGCGGAGCGTCCGTGCCGAACAGGACGCGGGCGTCCCGGAGGAGCCTGTTGCCGGGCCACTGACCGAGGTCATCAATGTCCGCGGCTCGCGCCCGAGCGGCGCCGCGCAGACCTCAGTGGTGGACGCCGAACGGTTCGCAGGCGAGGCGCCGACGGTCGCCGAGCTCCTCGCCACATCGCCCGGCGTCTCAGTGCAGCGGAGCGGCGGCCCGGGACAAGCCGCGTTCGTGTCGCTGCGCGGAGCGTCGCCCGATCAAACGCTCGTGCTGCTCGACGGCATTCCGCTCCAAGGGCCCGGCGGCGATGCCATCGACCTGTCCACGCTTCCATCCTCGTTCGTAAGCAAGGTGGTCGTGAGCCGCGGCGTTCTCGGCGCGCAGCTCGGCGCCGGCGCTCTCGGCGGCGCGGTCGAGTTGGTGCCGAAGACGACCGGTGCTTCCGAGCCGGAATTTGGCGCTGAACTCGCCGCCGGGTCGTTCGGCTCGGTGCGCGTGACGGCGGATGCGGTGGTCTCGCTGGCCAGCGCGGCCCGCAGCATGGTGGCGGTACAGCTCGATCGGACGAATGGCAGGTTCCAGTACGAGCGCCAGTTCACGCCGGAGATCCCGGGCGCGCCCTACTACCCTGCCGTGCGGGAGAACGCCGACGCGATGCGCGCCTCGCTGCTGGTGCGCACCGAAGTGCCGCTGCGCGAAGGCCTGGAGCTCGACGCTCTTTTCCAGGGCACCGCGGCCAGCCGCGGATTGCCTGGACCTGTGGGCATGTTCACGCCGCGGGCGCGTGAAAGCGACCAAGGTGGGATCTTCGGCGCGCGACTGCGGGCGACCGTCGGGGAGACCGTGATCCAGGCTCGCGGCTGGGGCCGCGCCAGCCTCGTCCAGCTGCGCGCGCTCGGACTGGGTTTCGACTGTCCCGAAGGCGGTTCGAGCCCTGCTTGCGCGGTCCAGCAGAGCCACACACTGGGGACGCGCGGCGAGCTCGAGGTGACGTTCCCCGTTTCTCTCAGCCATTCCATCGCGACGTCCCTATCCGCGGGCGGCGAATGGCTAGCAGGAAGCTACGCCGGAATCCACCGCCGCGAGATCGTCTCGCTGGGGATCTCCGACGACGCTTCGCTCCTGCGGGGAGCGCTCTCCGTGTATCCGGCACTGCGGCTCGACTTCGTTGGGACAATGACCGGATTCAGTCCGGGCCTGAGCGCCAGCGCGCGACCCTTTCTGGGCACCGCTGTCGAACCCTTCGAGGTGCGAGCTGGCGCTGGAGTCTCCTTCCGCCCGCCCACCTTCTCGGAATTGTATCTCGACACGGGCCCTACGCAGCCGAATCCAGATCTGCGCCCCGAGCGGGCTCTGTCGGTCGACGCCGGCCTGCGTTGGAAGACCCATCCGTTCACCGCCTCGGCCGGCGTCTTCTGGTCTCGCTATCGCGATCTGATCCTTTACGAGCTGTATCCGCCGGCGCGGGTGAAGCCGTACAACATCGGCGCTGCGCGAATCCGAGGCGCCGAAGTCCAACTCTCCGTCAGACTCCCGCTCGAGGTTGGCCTCGAGGTGGCCTACAGCTTCGTCGAGGCGGTGAACGAGCGGCCCTCGGCGACCCAAGGAGGGCGCAAGCTCTCGTACCGCTCGCCCCACCGCCTCTTCGCGCGGCTCGACCGCCGGGGAGACCGGCTCGAAGGTTTCGTTCAAGTCCAGCTCTCCTCGGCGATGCCGCGAAACGCGTATGGCACGGCCGAACTGCCCGCGCAGGTCCGTATCGACGCAGGCGCGGGTGTGCGCGTGGCTGGCCCACTCTGGGCCGACCTCGAAGTCCGCAACGTGCTCGACGACCGTACGCAGCAGGATCTCTTCCAGTACCCGCTCCCGGGGGCCTCGTTCCAGGCGACCGCGCGGGCCCGCTTCTAGCGCCACTCCTCTTCCCCGCGGTGGCGCCGGCGAGCCCTTCGCCATCGCACATTTGCCACGCGCACGAGGTCCACATGAACCGTTCCGTATCCACTCGATCGTTCACCCTGGCGCTGGCGGCATTCCTGGCCAGCTGCAGCGGCGGCAGCTTCCGCGCACCACCTCCCCTCGCCAGCATCCCTTTGCCTTCTGGAAGCGCGTTGCGGCCCTTCGATCCCACCCATCCCACCCGGCCCGCGCCTGCCGTCATCGCGTCCGGACCAAGTGGATCCGCTTTCGTTTCCTTGACCAACCTCGACGACAACTTCGCGCCTGGGGGTCCCGGCATGCTTGTCCGGGTCCAGCCGGAGACCGGCGTCACGACAGTGATCCTGCCCGGCGGCGCGGACGATCACGCCTGCACCAACAGCGGCGTGGTGAGAAACGACGGCAACCGGCTGTTGGTCGTCTGCACCGGCTCGTTCTCCGCGCAGGAGTTACGCGGGCGCGCGGTGATCGAGGTCGATCCGGCCACGAACGCGCCGCTCCGCATGGCAGCGCCGCCGGCGGGCTTCCAGCCGTCCTACGTGGCAGGTGGTCCGCGCAAGATCTGGGTGGGCGATTTCGGCTCTGCGCGGCTCTATAGCCTGGACCGGAACACGTTCGCGCTGGCCGACGCCGCGGACGAAAGTCACCCCGCCATCCAGCTGCCCTGCCCCGCGTCGCTGACGTACGTGGCCGATCTGCTGGTGAACGGCAACGATCTGTTCGCGCTCTGTGGAGCGGACGAGGGCTACCTGGTCCGGCTCGACCCGGAGAGCGGCGCAGTCAAGGGCGACAAGGTCCTGGTCGGCGCCCAGCCTACCGCGATGACCGTCGCCGGCGACGGCCGTCTGGCGGTGGTCAACTCAGTGAGCGGCACCATTACGATGGTGACGATCGGCGCGCAGACGATGATCGCCGAGGTGAACTTCTTCTCCTTCGGCAAGAGCGCCGCGCTGCAGGACGTGCGCGCACGCGGCCAGTTCCTCTATACCGTGGCGTCCGCCACCAACACGGTGCAGAAGCTCGATTTGTCCGTGAAGGACCCGGCGAAGATGTTGGTCGCGGAGGTCAACACCGGCGACGGTTCGAACCCCTGGAACATCCTGCCGCTCGACGACGACCAAGCGATCGTCAGCAACTTCATCGCCGGAAACATTGTCGGCGTGGACTTCAGAAAAGGGGCGAGGCCGTGAAAGTCGTCGTCCCGCCGTTCGACCTCGCCTCCGCGGAGCTGGCCCGGGCGCGCCAGCAGCGCCTGACCAAACCCCGCGGGAGCCTCGGCCTGCTCGAGGACATTCCCGTGCAGCTCGCCGGGCTGCAACGAACTGCGCTGCCGGCTTCGCGGCCCGCGGCCGCGATCGTGTTCGCCTCCGACCATCCAGTCGCCCGGCACGGCGTCTCAGCCTATCCCGTGGAAGTCACCGCGGCGATGCTGCGCAACTTCGTCGTCGGCGGCGCGGCGGCGAGCGTCCTGGCCAGAAAGCTCCGGGTTCCGCTCCATATCGTCGACGTCGGCGTGCGAGACGGCGCCGATCTCGCGTTCGAGCAGGACATTCGCCTCGCGCGCGCGCCCGTGGCTCGAGACGAAGTGGGCGATCTCCGGGTGGAGGACGCGATGAGCGAGGCGACGTTCGCCCGCGCCGTCCTGGCCGGGGCGGCCGCGGTGGACGCATTGCCCGCGGGCGTTCTGGTGCTAGCCCTGGGCGAGATGGGAATCGGAAACACCACCGCCGCCTCGGCCGTGGCCGCAATGCTCCTGGACGCGCGCGCTGGGGACGCCGATACGCTCGTGGGCGCGGGCACCGGCGTGACCGGCGCCGCGCTCGCCCGGAAGCGGGCAGTTGTGCGCGATGCGCTCGCGCGCGTGGGCCAAGTCCGCTCGCCGGAGGAGGCGGTGCACCGCCTGGGCGGGCGCGACATCGCCGCGCTGTTCGGAGCAGCCGCCCGCGCCTGCGAGCTCGGAATGGCCGTCCTTGTAGACGGCTTCATCGTTTCCACGGCGATCCTTGCACTGGTCCGGACAGCGCCCGCGACCCGCAGATCCCTCTTCTTCGCGCACCGGTCCGCGGAGCAAGGGCACCGCCGCGTGCTGGAGGCGCTCGAAGCAAGACCGCTCCTCGATCTCGAGCTACGCCTGGGCGAAGCGAGCGGAGCGCTGCTCGCGCTGCCGCTCCTCGATCATGCCTGCGCGCTCCACGCCCAAATGGCGACCTTTGCCTCGGCGGGTGTTCCGGAGAGCGGCGCCTCATGAGCGCCATTCGCGCGGTGCCGGCTGCGTTTGCCTTCCTCACCCGGCTGCCGGTGGGCGGACCGGCATTCACTGCGGAGGACTTGCGCTGGAGTTCTGCGCATTTTCCGCTCGTGGGTGCGGTGCTGGGGTCGGTCCTCGCGGGGGTGATGCTGGTCTCCGCGCGCGCCGGCCCGGTGGTGTCGGCCGCTCTCGCCATATCCGCTGGAATGCTGCTCACGGGCGCGTTCCACGAGGACGGGCTCGCAGATACCGCCGACGCGCTGGGCGGCGCTTCCGATCGCGAGAAGCTGTTCGTGATCCTGCGCGACAGCCGCATCGGGAGCTTCGGCGCGGCGGCCCTCTGCATGGCGCTTCTC
>VBKQ01000409.1 GCA_005879505.1 Deltaproteobacteria bacterium | reverse complement strand
CGAGCGCAACGGCAACGTGGTCGCCATGCTCCAGGTCGCCGACGCCGACCAGGTGATGATCATCACCAACAAGGGCACGTTGATCCGCAGCCGGGTGGCGGACGTCTCGATCATCGGGCGCAATACACAGGGCGTCCGGGTGATGGCGCTTTCGCAGGACGGCGAGAAGGTGGTGGGCGCGACCCGCGCTCCCGAGGAGCGCGAAGCGGAGGCAGCAGCCGAAGAGGCGCCGGAGCAGGCAGGGAACGAGGACGACGACGGCTCGCCGCCAGACGGCGAGACGTGAGCGCTTTCCCCCTTTCCTGAGAGTGGCCGAAAAGACCTACTTCACACCACCTGCGCGCACGATTCCCACGTTGCGACTGGTGGCGCACGGTGGTACCGCATTTCTTGTGAGAAAGATCTTCGTCGCGACGATCGCGGTGATGCTCGCCGCCTGCGGACGGCCCGCGACCCGCCTGCAACATGCGCGGGACCTCGCTCTTGCCGGCCATCACAAGACGGCGCTGCTGGAGTCGCGCGCCATCCTCCTCACGCTGCGAGACCAGCAGGGCGAGAAGGTCGACGCCGTCCGCCGCGGTGCGCTGAAGCTCGCCGGCGATCTCTGCGCCGTCTACCTCGACGATCCTCGCTGCGCCGCATCCGAATACCGCGAGCTGGTGAAGCGCTACCCCACCGCCTCGGAAGCGTTCGAGGCGCGCGAAAGGCTCGGCGACCTCGACATGCGCATCGGCGACGTGAAGGGCGCCATCGAGGCCTGGCGCGACCAGGTCGCTACCGCCCCAGGCCGCCCCGGCGCCGACATGGCGCAACTCAGGATCTCGCGCGCGCTTCTCGATCAGGGCCAGTTCCACGACGCCCGCGCCGCCGCTTCCGAGCTCCAGCGCCGCTGGCCGAAGTCGCCTCTCGCAGCTGCAGCAGCGCTGCTCTCCGCGTCCAGCTATCACCTCTCCGGACGGCACGCCGACGCGATCGCGGCTTACGACTCGGTCGAGCGCAAGTACCATGGCACGCAGAAGGGCGCCGAAGCGTTGTTCGAGAAGGGCAACTGCCTCGCCGAGCTGGGCAATGACGATGCGGCCGTCAAAGCGTATACGGCCGCGCTCCCCCGCCACGATTCTCCCGATGCAGTGCAGTTCGCGCTCGAGCGCGCCGAGAGGCGTCTGCAGCGCGGAAGCCCTGTGAACCCCCGCAACACGGCCGCGGTCTGGGACCGCGGGTACGCGCAGCGGGGCGCTTCCACGCAGTAGGCGGGCCGCTGCTCTCATCCGGTGCAGCTCGCGGGACCTTTACCGTGGCAGGCAGCGGCGCTAAACCGTGCCAGCCATGTCACCCCTGAAGACCGACCGTTCCCGGCGGGAGCTCGCGCGCGCGAAAGCGCTGTTCCCCGGCGGCGTGAACTCTCCGGTGCGCGCGTTCCGCGGGGTCACCGGCGACCCGCTGTTCATCGCGCGCGGCGAGAAGGCGCGGCTCTACGACGAGGACGGCAACGGGTACATCGACTACATGCTCTCCTGGGGCCCGCTCCTGGCCGGACATGCGCATCCCGCCATCGTCAAGGCCATCGCGGAAGCAGCGGCGCTGGGAACGAGCTTCGGGGCGCCCACCGCCCGGGAAAACGTGCTGGCCGAGAAGGTCCGCGCGCTGGTTCCTTCGCTGCGGAAGCTGCGCTTCGTCAATTCGGGGACCGAGGCTACGCAATCCGCGCTCCGGGTCGCCCGGGCGTTCACCGGGCGCGAGCGCGTCGTCAAGTTCGAGGGCTGTTTCCATGGCGCGACGGACGCGCTGCTCGTTCGCGCCGGCTCCGGCGTGGAGACGCTGGGCCTGCCGGATTCGCCGGGAGTGCCGAAAGCGCTGGCGGCGCTCACCACCGTGCTGCCGTACAACGACGGGGCCGCGGTGCGCGAGTATTTCCGCGGGCCCCAGGGCCGGGACACGGCCGCCGCCATCGTCGAGCCGGTGGTGGGGAACATGGGCGTCCTCATCCCCCGGCCGGGGTTTCTCGAAGCCCTTGGCGAGGAGACCCGCAAGGCCGGAGCGCTGTTCATCTGCGACGAGGTGATGACGGGATTTCGCGTCGCCCGCGGCGGCGCGCAGGAGCGGTTCGGGCTGGAACCGGATCTCACCTGCCTCGGCAAGGTGATCGGCGGCGGGTTGCCGGTGGGTGCATACGGCGGACGCGAGGATGTGATGAGCCAGGTGGCGCCGGAGGGTCCCATCTACCAGGCCGGTACCCTCTCCGGGAACCCGCTGGCGATGGCCGGCGGCATCGCCATGCTCGATCTCGTCGCGCAGCCGGGCTTCACGGAGCGTATCGAGCGGCGAACCGAAGAGCTCTGCGGTCGGCTGCGCGACGAGCTGGGGCGCGCCGGCGTCTCCGCGCAGGTGAACCAGATCGGGTCGATGTGGACGTGCTTCTTCGGCCGCGATGAAGTGTACGACTACGCGACGGCGAAGAAAGCAGACACCGGCCGCTTCGCGCGCGTGCACCGGGCACTGCTCGAGCGCGGCGTGTATCTGCCGCCCTCGCAGTTCGAGGCGGCGTTCCTCTCCAGCGAGCACGGCGAGCCGGAGATCGAGGCGACGGTGACGGCTTTTCGCGGAGCGCTCGCCGCGTAGACCGCGGCCACCGTCCACCTGGGTCGTCCTACGACGCGAGATCGCCGATGGTGCAGAGCAGCGCGGCGAGCCAGGAGAGGCCGAGCATCGCCTTCGCGAACTTCGGCCGCACCGGGGCGATGGGTGGCGCGTCGTGCACGGCGCGGGTGATCCCGACGAAGGCGAGGACGACGGAGGCCAGGAAGAGCAGCGCTCCCAGCCTTCCATATGCACCCCGATGTGCGAACCAGCGTGCGGGAAGGTCGAGAACCAGATACGCCGAAAAGAGGTAAGCGAGGGGAAGTCCGCAGAGGAGCAACAGGTCCGCGAGGCTGCCCACCAGCAGGGAAACCGTCCCTTTGATCGCTCTCACGCGCATGCTAAACGGCCCTGCCTTTGCGGGTGGGCAATTGGGCGGCAACGAGCAGGGCGACCGTCGGGAGGGGATCGGCGAGGGGATCGCTTCCTCTTACCGGAAGGCGGGGCCCTACATCGACGCCAGCTGGCAGCTCGCCGGGGCCGTCGGCGCCGGGACTCTAGCGGGATGGTGGCTGGACAAGAAGCTCGGCACCGGTCCTTGGCTGCTCGTCTCTGGCGCGGTCTTCGGGATCGGGCTCGGGTTCTACCTCTTCTTCAAGATCTTGATGAACATCGACAAGGCACGGAAGTGAGTGAAACCCGGAGCAAGGCGGCGCCGTTCGCGATCGCCAGCGCGGCGGTCTGCATTCTCGGCCTCGGCATCTCGCTGATGTTGCCAGAGCCCGGCCGCGAACCGGCGCTCTATGGCGCTGCATCCGCTGCTCTGGGCGCCGTCTGCGCGTTCTCCGCGCTGACCCGTGGCGTGACGAAGGGTTCTACAGGGGTATTGACCGGATTTTCCATCGGATTCCTGTGTCGCGCGGGTCTGGTTGCCGCCGGTTTGCTCGCTTCCGGCGCCCGGGGCAATCTGGCCCTGGTCTACGCCGGCGCGTTCTTTGCGCTCTACGCCGCGACGCAGGTGATCGAAGTGCTGTTCGTGCACGCCAGCTCGCGACCGCAAGGGGCCACCCCATGATCGTCCTTCTCGCCACTCTTCTGCTCGCGCAGGCAGGGCCCGGGCAAGAGCGCAAGGAAGTGCCGGTGCCCGACACGGCGCATCCTGCCGCGAACGAGCACGGGGCGACGCTCGGCCACCAGGAGGTTGCGCCGGGCGCCGAGCGGAAGGGCGAGCACGGAGAGGGCGGCGAGGAGCACAAGGGCGGGATCGCCGAGCACATCTTCGAGCACGTGGAGGACGAAGTGGTGGTCCCGCTCGGGTTCTGGGCGGGGCACCGCTACGTCCGGCTGGACATCACCAAGCACGTCATCAACATGTGGATCGCCGCCGGCATCCTGCTGATCGTCGTGGGCCTGGGCGCCCGCAAGCGCGCGGTGATCCCGTCGGGCGGTTACAACCTGCTGGAGACGTTCGTGATGTTCATCCGGGACGAGATTTCGGTGAAGAACATCGGTCACCACGCGAACCTTTACACCCCGTATCTCTGCTCGGCGTTCTTCTTCATCCTCTTCATGAACCTGTGCGGGCTGCTTCCCATCCCGGCCTACCACGGGTTTCCGGGGGTCTCGACGGCGACCGGCAACGTCTCCGTCACCATGGTCCTGGCGTTGTTCACCTTCGTGCTCACGCAGGTCGCGGGCATGCGCGCGCAAGGAGCCATCGGATATTGGACCCACCTCGTTCCCTCCGGCGTGCCGGCAGCGCTCTGGCCCCTGATGTTCGTCATCGAATTCTTCGGCCTGTTCACCAAGCCGTTCGCCCTTACCGTCCGCCTCTTCGCGAACATGGTGGCGGGGCACATCGTCATCTTCTTCCTCATCGCGCTGACGCTCTTCATCTCCGTCTACGTGGCCCCGGTGTCGGTGGCGTTCGCCCTCGGCATCTTCATGCTGGAGTTGTTCGTCGCGCTGGTCCAGGCGTACGTGTTCACGATGCTGTCGGCGCTGTTCATCGGGATGACGCAGCACGCACACTGAATTTCGCCTGCGGGCGAAAACGCGGGCCGGGCTTCTGGCGGCCTCGGGTCCATACCCCGCGACAACATGCCACTCTCCGCCGCCGGAGCCAGGGCATCGACGAAGTTGGAGGATCTGAACATGAACCAGTTCTCGCTCGGGTACTTCGCTGCGGGCCTCGGCGCGGGTCTCGCGGTGCTCGGCGCCGGCTTCGGCATCGGCCGGCTCGCCGCGGCAGCCATGGAAGGGACCGCCCGGCAGCCGTCGGCTGGTGGCGACATCCGGACCTCGATGATCATCGCGGCGGCCCTCATCGAAGGCGTCACCTTGTTCGCGGAAGTCGTCTGCATCATCCTCGCAGTGAAGGTGTAGAGCACCCCGGCGGGGGCCTGTGATACAAGGCCCCCGCTCCACGGAGGAGTTCCGATGGTCGTCGCAGC
>VBKQ01000118.1 GCA_005879505.1 Deltaproteobacteria bacterium | reverse complement strand
AGACGAGAAGAAGCCTGCCTTGCCTCGGAAGCCGCACGGGGCGGCGAGAATCTCGCTCGAGCGCATCGAGCGCGTGGGCGGTTATCCGACGAGCCAGGACGGCATCGGCCGCGGCGCCCAGACCGCCAGCATCTGGTTCCGCGCCGATCATCTCCAGGATTCTCTCCTCATCCAGGGAACCAGCGCGATTGAGCTCGGCTGCGGGACGCACCTCGACGTGATGCCGTCGGTGCAGATCTTCTCGGCGGTCGCCGGCCAGCCTGTGCGCGGCAAGGTCTCGCTGCTGCTGATCGCGAGCGGCGGCCACCTCGGCGGCGTCACCCCTCGCAGCGCGCAGACGGGAGCGATGCTGGCGGCCGCAGCCGGCGCGGGCGCGGTGGTCGCGCGCCTTGGCGCCCTCGGGAAAGCGCTGCAGGCGTCCATCCGGGAGGCTATCGAGGACGCCGCTGCGAAGGTGTTCGCTCGCGCGCAGCCGAAGGCGCCGCCGCACCTCCGACCTCGCCGGCACGCTGCCGCCGCCGAGCACCACCTCGCCCGCTTCGATCACGTCCTGGGACCGTTCTTGTTCGAGGCGCGAGCGATCCGCGGGGCCCGGCAGGAAAAGCTGCAGCTGCACCGCTTGCTCGAACGCGACCACCAGCAGCGCAACGTGGTCGCCGCCCGGCTGGAGAGAACGCTTTCGCATCTCGCCACCGCCTCGCACCGCACGTTGACGGATCCCGGCGCCGGGCAGCTGCGCGCCCACCTCGCGCAGATGGATTCGGTCCTCGCGCGACTGCCCGGCAAGGGCCGCGAGGAGCTGCTCGAGGGGGCCCACGCCGTGAGCTCGATCCTGCAGCGGATGCATGCCATCGCCGCACGCGCGGGTGGCGCGTCGCACATCGCCGGGTTCCGGGAGCTGATCGAGGAGCGCAAGGTCGAGCTGCAGCGCATCGCCCGCGCGCAGCTCGCCGCCGAGCTCTCGCGCAGTGGCGCGACGGGGCTGAACGCGCTGGCGCAGAAGCCGCAAGCCGGGCGTGGAGCGTCGGGGATGGCGCGCCTCGGCGGCGGACTCCAGGCAGTGCGCGCGGGGCACGCCGGCGGCTTCGGCGGCGGACATGGCGTCGGGCTCGGTGCGCTCGCGGGCACGCAGGGCGCCCTGGGAAAGGCGCTGGGGAAGCAGCTCGAACACCGTCTCCGCCCCGGTCGACCCGAAGAGACCGCCAGGATTATCGGCGAGGGGTCCCCGCGCACCGGCTTGCGGGAGCTGGCGGCAAGAGCGGAGCTGAAGCGCAAGCAGCTCGCGGCGCGCGCCCTGACGCGCCGGCCGTTTCCCGTCTCTTCCACGGCCCTTCTCGAGCGCCTTCGCGAGCAGCCGAAAGGGGGCGCGTTCGCCGCGCATCTCGCGCCGGGAGGGCCGCTGCGCGCGCTCTGCGAGGTCGCGCAGCGCGGGCACGGGCTGCCCATCGCCCAGGCAGCGCAGCACTACCTGGCCTCGCGCGGGTCGAGCCACGTGTGGAACGCGGTGGCGACGTTCAACACGCTGATCGGAGAGGGCCACAGGCCACGCTTCAGCCTCGGCAGCTGGCTGAAGAAGAACGTGTCGGACCACGTCTCCCATGCCCTGCAGGCGGTCTCGCAGACAGTGACCCAAGCGAGCAGCCTCGTGGTCGCCGCGCCGCGCGGCATCAGCAGCTTCGCGAACGGCGCATTCGACATCGGACGCACGACCTCACGGCTCGGCGGCCTCGTGCGCGGTGCGGCCCGAGGGATCGGCGGAGCGATGGTGTCCGCCGGCCGGGGCGCTTTGCGCGCGGCGGAGAACGTCGGCCGCGTCACGGTCGGGGCCGTCCGCCAATCCGGACATGCGCTCGCGCAAGTCGTCTCCGGTGGTGTTCACGCGGCGCGCGGGGCGGCGAGCTGGGTCCACCGGAAGGCGGGCGCGGCGGCGGACTGGACGCGCCACCAGGAGCAAGGTGCCGCCCACTGGCTGGGCGAGAAGGTCCACTCGGGGCTGGAGTGGGCGAAGAAGACCGGCGTCGTCGGCGCCGTCGGGACCGGGCTGCGCAGGGGACTGAGCTTCGTCAAGAGCGCCGCCGAGCGCACGCCGCTCGGGTACGCGGTGAGAAAGGGCTACGGGTTCGTGAAGTCGGGTGGCCTGACGAAGGTCTGGAATGCTACCCGCCATGTCGCCGGTCAGGCCTGGGCCGGGCTGAAGGGCGCGTATCAGGCGACCTCCAGGTTCCTGCAGAGCCCGGCCGGACAGCTCCTCGTCACCGGTCTGTCGCTCGCCGCCAGCTTCATTCCCGGCGGCATCGTGGTGAAGGCGGTGATCGGCGCCGGAATCGGTGCGATGCAGGCGATCAGCGAAGGGAAGGATTGGAAGTCGGTGCTCGCTTCCGCCGCCGGCGGCGCCCTGACCGGCGCGCTCCCCTTCCTGAAGATCGGTCCGCTGGCGAAGCTCGGGATCGGGGCGCTGCAAGGCGGGATCACGTCGCTGGCCTCGGGTGGCTCGCTCAAGGATGCGCTGAAGGGCGCGGCAGGCGGAGCCCTGGACGCGTTCGACCCCGGCGCGTTCCATGCGCTGAAGAAGCTGAAGGGATTCACCGCGGCGGAGAAGCTGCTTCACGGCAAGGGCCTCTCCAAGTCGGAACGACAGCTGCTTCAGTCGCACAAGCTGGCGGCCCCGCTGCGCGCGCTGGAGAAGGCGATGTCGAATCCGCGCGCGCGCAGGACCGTCGGGGCGCTGGAGAAGGCGACGAGCCGGGGCGTGAAAGGCGGCATCTGGGTGAGCGGCAAGGCTGCGAAGGCGCAGCATGCGCTCGACAAGGTGGTGGGCGCGGGCGACAAGCTGCACGGCGCGCTCTCGCAGGTGCACGATCTGGCGCCGAGCCTCGCGGACGTCCTCGGGGACAACGCGGCCGGCCACTTCGTCACCCAGGTCGGCGACTGGGCGGGCGGGAGCGACGAAAAGCTGGAGAAGGCGCTCGGGCATGGGCACACCGCCTCGAGCACGCTGTCGAGGTACCGCGGCTACCTGGACAAGGGCCTCGGTTTCGCCGGCGTCAGGGACCCGGCCAAGGCGTACGAGAAGATGACGGCGCGCAGGGAACTTCGCGCCGGCAAGAAGGGCGCGCTCGAGCACGTCGCGCAGCTCAAGCTCGAAGACCACCGCCGCAAGCATCCGGAGCTGCACCTCGCCGAAGCGACGCGCGAGCGCCGGCATCCGCGCCCCGAGCGGAGCGGACTGGAGAAGGCCATCGCGCGCGGCCGGCGGCTGGCGCGAAAGGGCCGCCGGGTGGCGCAAGGGGTCCACGACGGGCTCGGCAAGGTGCACGACGTGGTCGAGAAAGGACTCGCCGGCGCCGACAAGGTGCAGTCGGGTCTGGAGCTGGCCGCCGCGCTTGCACGGCGGGGCGTCGGCATTGCCGGAGACGACAGCGAGCTCGGCCAGTACCTGACTCACCTGGCCGCTCGAGCCGAGCACATCCACGGCTATCTCCAGACCGGAATCGGCTTCGCGCACGAATTCAGCGACAAGGTCGGCGCCACCCACGACCTGATGGAGAGGATCCCGGGCGTTCGAAAAGACCGGGAGCACGAGATCCCTGCGCACCTCCAGGACGGCCACCGGCACGTGAAGAAGTCGCCGCACGATGTCCCGACGGAGCCTCACGAAGAGCGGCGTCTGGCCGTCAGGGCGAAACCGCACGCCGCTGGGCGGACGCCGGCGGCGGCGCCGCACAAACGCGATCCGACGAAGTCCATCCAGCACGGCCTGCAGGCGCTCGAGAAGTACAAGAAGAAGGCCATCAGGACTGGCAGGCGGATCGATTCGGGCCTCACGAAGGTCGAGACCGCGCTGAACAAGGGCGTCGCGGTGGGCAGGAGGGTGGACTCGGGTCTGGAGAAGATCGCCGCGGTCGCCGACCAGGTGGGCGACATGCTCGGCGACGACTCGGCGCTCGGACACGTCGCGCATCAGATCGGCGACGGGGCCGGAAAGGGTCACGAGAAGCTCCACCAGGCGCTGCACGTCGCGCAGACCGGAGAGAAGTTCCTGCACAAGGGACACCGGATCTTCCACCAGGGATTGCAAGCGGCCCAAGCCCATCACGCCAAGGAGATCGAGAAGCAAGTCGGGAACGTCGGCCACGACGCGGGCGAAGGAAAGCACGTCTACGCAGAAGGAAAGCACCTCGTCCACGGCGGCTGGGAGCTGGCGAAGGGACTCTTCGGCGGCCATCAGGGCGGGTCGCCTGCTGAGGCAAGCCCCGAGCAGAAGGTCCGCATCGCGCTCCAGTGGGTGACTGCGTTCGGCAAGCAGGTCAGCGCGGCGGTCAAGCAGATCGAGCGGCTGATGCACGCCGGGCGCACGAAGGAAGCGGGTGACCGGGTGCAGGCGCTGCGCGCCATGAGCGAACAGACCCGCGCCGAGGTGACGCGGGCCGTGCAGGCCGCCGCGCACGATCCGCAGCTGGCGAAGCAGGCGGCGACCGCGCGCAAGCACTACCAGGAGATCCGCGCGCACCTGCTCCAGTTCATCCGGGGGCTGCATGGCCTCGATCTCGACGCCAAGGGCGCCGGCGAGGTCGCGGCAAAGGGAGATCGCGCGCACGCAGACGGGTCCCGCTCGCGCAGCCGCAGGCACCACGACCCGGTCGGCGATCTGATCGACGACATCCTCGGCGGCGAGGACGGACGGATCCACGTCGACCGCGGCGCGGCCCGCGGCGACTTCCCCGTCGTCGACTTCCAGGACGTCGACGCGGCCGCCTTGGACACGTGGATCGGCTCCGGCGAGGGGGTCAAGCTCTTTTCCGAGGTGTTCGGGGCTTTCATTCCCGCGGAGGGCGCAACCGTCGTCCACCACCGGCGGCACCGCGGCGGTGGACACGCGCGCGGTCCCGACGAGCAGCATGGATCGCGCCCGAAGAGGGGAGGATTCTTCGCCAAGGTATTCGATCGGCTGGAGGGATTCGCCGACCGGATCGCCGGCTGGGCGAAGAAGGGCTCGACCCTGTCCGGCAAGGGCATGCACTACGCCGAGTTCGGGATGCACCGGCTCTCTCAGATCGAGGGCGCGGCCGGAAGGGTGCAAAGCATCGCGGGGAAGACCGGGTCCTTCCTGGAAGCGATGGGACTCCACACCCTCGCCGGATATGCCGGCAGGATCGGCGGCGCCGCCGGCCGGGTCGACGAGGAGGCGAGGACCATCCACGGCGGGTTGAAGAAGGCCGATCGCTGGATGGGCGAAGGAAAACACGTCGCAGACGAGGTGGAGCACGGCGCCCACTCCGCGGCCGGCATCTTCGACAAGCTCGGGCACGGACGCTTCGGCGCGCTGGCGAGGCTCTTCAAGTCCTCGAAGAATGGCGACGGCCCGGACGGCAAGCTCTCGCCGGAGAAGGTCCGGCTCGGCTCGGTCTTCGACGAGCCGCGCCGGCTCGATGTCGCCACGCTCTCGAAGATGCAGTCCTTCCTCGGTGCGGACTTCTCCGGCGTGCGCATCCATACCGGCCTTGGCGCCGCCGAGGTGACGCGGCGGTTCAACGCAGAGGCAGTCACGGTGAAGGACCACATCTTCTTCGCACCGGGCCGCTTCAATCCGGCCTCGGTGGAAGGGCAGAAGCTGATCGCGCACGAGTTGACGCACGTGCTGCAGAAGGGCCGCGCGAACCTCGACGTGCGCACGGCCGAGGGCGAGGCGCTCCAGTCCGAGCACGGCTACGGCCACGGCCCGCCGATGGAGACGCTGAACCTGCGCCGTCCCGAGCCGGGTTTCCGCCTCGCTCCAGAGGGCGATGGGATGGGCGCCTCGTCTGGCATCCACACCGCGAGGCGCACGCGCAGCCGCGGGCACGAGGCCGGCGGCAAGGACGAGCTGCCCGACGGCGAGGAATTCCTCGAGCAGATTTCCGGACGCGTCTACGAGCTCCTGATGGACGACCTCGAGCACTCGTTCGAGTCACGCTGACGTTTTCTTGCGCCGCCGGGACCCCGGTGTAGCGTCGCCGCGAGATGCTGGAAGGCCTCTCGCCGCGAAAGAAGCTGGTGCTCGGCGCTCTCGCCGCATCGCTGTGCGTCAGCGCGATGTCGCTCGCGAGCTCGAAGGGGCTCCGCCGCATGGAGCGGCTGCGGGCGGACGTCGAACGGCAGGAGCAGAAGAACCGCGAGCTGCGCGAGGAGAACGCGCGCCTCGCCAGGACCGTGCGCGAGCTGTCGCCGCCGCTCCAGGACGCGGCGCTGGAGAAGGCGGCGCGGGAGCAACTCGGGTTCGTGCGACAGGACGAAGTCCTCTTCAAGTTCGAGTGACCGATGCCGCCGCGGACGGGCAGAGCACGGAGCTGGGCGGCCCTCGCGGCGCTCCCCAGCGCGGCCGGCGGCGTGTGCGTCCTGCTGCTCTGCGGTGCGTTCTCGAGCGCGCATCCCGCACCCTGGGCATTGCTGGCCGCAGCCGTGCTGGGCGCGGTGGCGCGCTGGGGGCTCTCGAAGCAGCGCAGGCCCTGGTACGCGCTCGAGGAGGGATTCGTCTGCGCGCTCGCCGTGCTGGCGCTGACGCAGCTCGCGCAGCCGCTGCAGCCGCTCATGTATCTGCTCGCGGCGGCGTACGTGCTCGCCCTCCCCTTGCGCTGCGCCATTCCCTTGCTCGCGGCGCTGATCGCGCTCGACGCCGCGTTGACGGTCCCCTGGCCGCAGATGGCCGCGCACGCCTCGTTCGCCGTGCTCTTCGCGGCGCTGTACCACGCGCTGCTCGGCGCGCGGCTGGCGGCGGCGCGCCGAGCGGAGGGGCTTGCGGTGCGCAAGCGCGTCGCGGATGCCGAGGCGCGGGCCCGGGAGCTGCGGCTGGTCGCCGTCTCGTCGGAGGGTCCGGACGCCGCGGAGCGCCACCTGCTCGGCGGTGTCTCCGAGGTGGAAGAGGTCCTTCGCGGCGCGCTCGCCGTGGCGGAAGCGGCGCTGCGGCCGCACACGGTCGCCGTGTTCCTGCTCTCGCCAGACGGGGAGAGCGTGCGCCTGCGGGAGTGCGCCTCGGTGAGCGAGAGGTTGTTTCGCGGCCCGCTCTCGTCGCGCGAAGGGGCGCTCGGCGCCGTTCTCTGCGCGCAACGCTCCGTGCGGCTCGACGACGGCGGGGCGCAGATCACGTACTACGAGGAGCGCTCGCCGGTCGCGGCCTTCTGCGGCGTCCCTCTCGAAGAGCGTGGAGGCGGGCTCCTCGGTGCGCTGGTCGCGGACCGGGCGGCGGCGTTCTCGGCGGAGGAGCAGCGCGTCCTCGAGGCGCTCGCGAGCGAGGTCACGCGCGCGGTGGAAGCGGAGCGGCTGCTCGGCGCCGTCCGCCGGGAGAAGGAGGAGAAGGCACGCTTCTTCCGGGCGCTGGAGGAGCTCAACAAGACCACCACGCCGCAGCAGGCGGCGCAGACGGCCATCGCGCAGGCGCGGCAGATGTGCGGTGCGCTCGATCTCTGCGCGATCACGCTGTTCGAGGATCGCCGCCATCGGGTGGTGGCGGTGGACGGAGAGGCCGCCTCCCCGCTGCGCGACCTCTCCTTCGGAGAGAATGCCGGCCTGGTCAGCAACGTCGTCAAGCTCGGCGCGCCGCTCCCTGGCCGCGCGCTCGGCGCGATGGATCGGGTGCTGATCTTCGACGCGGGGACGGTCGTGCGCGGTCTTGCGGCGCTGAAGATCTTTCCGCTCAAGTCGGGCGAGAGCGTGGTCGGGACGCTGGTGTGCGGCTCGCGCAGTGCAGACGCGCTTCCGGAAGCGGCGCAGAAAGAGCTGGCGATGCTGGCGCTGCAGGCGGCCGAGGCGCTGGTGCGCACGCGTCTGTACGCGCAGGCCGAGCGGCTCGCCACCACCGACGGGCTCACCGGGCTGCTCAACCGGAGGACCTTCAATGCGCAGCTTCATGGCCGGTTGCGAGAGGCCGAGCGCTACCAGCGGCCGGTCTCGCTGGTCCTGATCGACATCGATCACTTCAAGCAGGTGAACGACGGCTACGGGCATCCGGCGGGCGACGCCGTGCTGCGCAGCGTGGCGGATCTGCTGACGAGGCAGGCGCGCGAGACGGACATCGTCGCCCGGTACGGCGGCGAGGAGATGGCGCTCATCCTTCCCGAGACGGACGCGCGCGGAGCCCTCGCCATCGCCGAGCGCATCCGCAAGTCGGTGGGCGGGGCGCACCATCGAACCGAGCAGGGAAATCTGCGGGTGACGATCAGCGCCGGCATCTCCACCTGGCCCGGCGGAGGGGAGAGCGGCGAGGAGTTGCTCGAGGCCGCCGACAAGGCGCTCTATCGCGCGAAACAGGCTGGACGAAACCGTGTTTTCGCCGCAAATCCCGCTTCCCCCGGGGTCCATGGCGATCTACGCTCCGTCCTTCCCGGGAGCCCAGGTTGAGAAAGAACTACGTCCTCGACACCAACGTCCTGCTCCACGACCCGCGCGCTCTCTTCCAGTTCAAAGACAACAACGTCATCATCCCCATCTACGTCGTCGAGGAGATCGACAAGTTCAAGCGCGATCTCTCCGAGCTCGGCCGCAACGCGCGGCAGGTGTCGCGCGATCTGGACGCCTTCCGGGAGGAGAACGGCAGCCTGACCGAGGGCGTGCCGTTGGAGGGCGGCGGGACGTTGCGGGTCCTGTTCACGGAGCGCGAGCTGCCCCGCGAGCTGATGAACCAGCACATCGCCGACAACCGCATCCTCGCCCTCGCCATGGACGTGAAAGAGCGCGAGCCGAATCTGCGCTGCGTGTTCGTGACGAAGGACATCAACCTGCGCATCCGCGCAGACGCGCTCGGGCTGGTGACGGAGGACTACGAGAACGACAAGATCGAGAACCCCGAGGTCTACATGGGGGTGCGGGAACTCGAGGTCGGCAAGGGCGACATCGACGACTTCTACGCGCGCGGCGAGCTCGCACCGCCCGATGGCGTCAACGGCGTGTACCCGAACGAGTTCGCGCTGCTCAAGGACCGCAACGCCCCGAACCACACCGCGCTGAGCAAGTACAGCGCGCAGAAAGGCCGGTTCGTCCCGCTCCTCAAGTCGCTGAAGGAGGGGGCCTGGGGACTGCGGCCGCGCAACAAGGAGCAGAGCTTCGCGCTCGACCTGCTGCTCAACGACGAGATCAAGCTGGTCACCATCGTGGGCAAGGCCGGAACGGGAAAAACGCTGCTCGCGATCGCCGCCGGGCTGCAGAAGACGATGGAGGAGCAGGTCTACCAGAAGATGCTGGTCAGCCGGCCGGTGTTTCCGCTCGGAAAAGACATCGGCTTCTTGCCCGGGACCGTCGAAGAGAAGCTGAACCCGTGGATGCAGCCGATCTACGACAACGTCGAGTTCCTCATGGGCCTCTCGCGCGCCGACAAGAAGGCCGGCCGCAGCTACAAAGAGCTGATCGATCTCGGGCTGGTCGCGATCGAACCGCTCACGTACATCCGCGGCCGCAGCATTCCCAACCAGTACATCGTGGTCGACGAGGCGCAGAACCTCACGCCACACGAGGTGAAGACCATCATCACGAGGGTGGGCGACAACACCAAGATCGTGCTCACGGGCGACCCCTACCAGATCGACAATCCCTACGTGGATTCGACCAGCAACGGCCTCGTTCACGTGGTCAACAAGTTCAAGCACGAGCGCCTGGCGGGACACATCACCCTCACCAAGGGTGAGCGTTCCGCGCTTGCGGAGCTCGCTTCTAACGTATTGTGAGATGGCCAGTTTTCTGGCCGGCAGCCCGGGATCTGGCCTCGGGAAGCTTGGCGTTGCTCCAGTAAGCTGGCGGAAGAGCGGGCCCGATCCGCGGCATGCCGCTTGAAGGTCATCGATCCGATGCCGTCCACGAACTTCGTCTTCCCGGTGCGCTACGTGTCGGAAGGGGTCGCGGTGCAGACCACCTCTCGGGAGCTGAGCGCCTTGGGGATCGCGGTGCGCTCCCTCGCTCCTCCGCAGGTCGGGGCGCGCGTCTCGATGGCGCTCTACCTGCCAAACACGGCCGTACCGGAGGTGGCGATCGGCCGCGTCGCGCGCGCCAAGGCCGGCGCGCCGAGAGAGGCGGGGTTCTGGGCCGACTTCATCGTGGTCGATCCGCAGGCGCGCATGCGCATCTCGCATCTGCTCTCCGATCGGGACCAGGCCGAGGAGGGGAACCACCGCGGCTTTCCGCGCCACACGGTGACGCTCGGGGTGCGGTTCCGCAGCGCACGGGACTTCGTCCTGGAGCATGCGACCAACATCAGCCGCGGCGGCATCTTCATCCAGACGGACGATCCTCCGCCGCTGGACACCGCCGTGCAGGTGGAGATCCAGCTTCCCGACGAGGTCGCGCCGGTGACGACGAACGGCGTCGTGGTGCACCGGCAGCTCGCGGTCGGAGGGAAGCAGCCCGGCGTCGGCGTGCAGTTCGTCGATTCAGGCGACGACTTCCGGGATCGGATCGACCGCTACATGGGGACGTTGGTCAAGGATTAGGCGGGTTCCGGCGCTCGGGGCTGCGAGGCGCGGAAGTCGAGCAGCTCCAGCGGGCGCTCGGCCATCTCGAATACCACTTCGCGGCGGTACCCCTCCGCGTCGCCTCCCACCTGGAGCGGCATCTCGCGGTCGAAGCGGATGGAGACCTTGTCGCAGTGGAAATCGAGAATGCCCGGCGGCGGCGGACCGCCCCGCCAGAGGGTGCGCAGGTTGGAGAGGATCTTCGGCACGCCGATGGCCGTGAGGCGGAGCTGGAACCTGCCGGGGGCGCGCAGCGCGTACGGGAAGACGCGAAAGCCGAACCCGTAGTACGGGACCGTGCCCGCCGCCGCGATCTTGCAGGGGCCGCGGTAGATGACCTCGCCGGCGCCGAAGTCCCGGCCGATCGGCTTGCCATCGGGGCCGATCTGCTGCGCGGGACCTCCGAGGTTCATCACCTCCACCTCGGGAACGCCCCGCTCGAGCATGTAGGAGGGAAGCGTCTTCGCGACCACCGAACAGAAGTATCCCAGCCCGC
>VBKQ01000120.1 GCA_005879505.1 Deltaproteobacteria bacterium | reverse complement strand
CGCGCTACGCTGGCCGTCATGGCGGCCTACCTCGCGTCGACGTTCGCCTACAGCCTGGGGCTCAAGCGCGCCTTCCTGCTCGACGTGATGATCGTTGCGGCGGGGTTCGTGCTGCGCGCGGTAGCGGGAGCCTCGTGCATCGAGGCGGAGATTTCGCCCTGGCTCCTGGTCTGCTCGTTCCTGCTGGCGCTCTTTCTCGCCCTGGGCAAGCGCCGGGCGGAGTTGGTGCTGCTCGGCCAGAATGCAACGGACCACCGGGTGGCGCTCGGGAGCTACAGCCTGCCGCTGGTGGACAGCTGGCTGACGGCGTTGGCGGGCGCCTCGATCGTCTCCTACGCTCTCTACACCCAGTCTCCTCGGACGGTGGAGCACTTCGGCACCACCAACCTCCTCTATACGGTCCCGTTCGTCATCTACGCCCTCTTCCGCTACCAGCATCACGTCGTCCGCCAGGACGCCGGCGGAGATCCGGGCAGCCTGCTCCTGCAGGATCCCGGCCTCTGGATCTCGCTGCTCGCCTGGGCGATCACCGCCGCGGTGGTGATCTATCGCTGAAGGCGCGCAAGGCCGCGCCTGCGCCGGCCGCGGCCGCGCGCAACTCGGCCCAGGCGAGCGCTGGACGGAGGCGCAGCAGCTCGAGCGGCGCCTTCACCGCGATCCGATAGAGCACGGTGAACGCGACCAGCAGCGCCGCCTTCGCCAACGGCTGGTGGCGGGCGAGGGTGCGCAGGTGTCCCACGCCCAGCAGGTAGCGCTGTGCCGGCGAGCCGGGGCCGAAGGTCGCTCCGAATCGATGTCGCGCCGTTGCGCCGCGCACGTACCAGGAGTGGTAGCCCGCCCGCGCGGCGCGGAGCGAGAGGTCGACGTCCTCGTAGTACGCGAAGTACGCGGGATCGAAGAGGCCGATCTCGCGCAACATCGAGGTCCGGAGCAGGGCGGCGCCGCCGCTGACTCCCGCCGCCGGCCCGTCCGTGCGCCTCAGTTCCGCGGTGGGCACACGGAAATCGCGATCCCGGGCGCGGCCGAACGCGTCGATGACGAGGCCGGTGGAGTTGACCACTTCCTCGCCGCGGAAGAGCAGGGTGCCAGTGAACAGGCCCGCTTCCGGATGCGCTGCCGCTGCCTCGAGCAGTCGGCGCAGCCAGTCGGGCGAGACCGCCACGTCGTTGTTGATCAGGGCCACGAATTCCGCGCCCGAATCGAGGGCGCGGCGCATCGCCTGGTTGTTTGCCCGGCCGTAACCGGCATTCTCCGCCAGCCGGAGGTGCTCGACTTCCGGGAACTCGCGCGCGAGCAGCTCCGCCGTTCCGTCGGTGGAGGCGTTGTCCACTACGACGACGTTCAGGCGGGCGCGCGCATCCTGTCCGCGCAGCGCCGTGAGGCACTCGGGCAGGAGGTGCGCGCCATTCCAGGTGAGCACCACGGCGTGCACGCGCGGGCCGTCCGGTGCTACACCCTCGGGTCCCGTGCTCGAGGTGGGAATCAACGCCGCTCCTCTCGCCGCCGAGCGCACCGGAGTGGGGCGCTACATTGCGGGCCTGCTCGACTCGCTCGCCGCCATGAAGCCGGACGGAGTGCGCGCGCGCCCGCTGTTCCTTCCCGGCGCTCCCACCCGCGGGCTGCGGAGGGTCCTGAAACGGCTCCCGTTCGCGTACTCCCTCGCCGATGCCGGACGCGCCGCGGTGCTCTGGCGCGAGCGGCCCACCGTGTACCACGAGACCAACCATGCTGCTCCTCTCTTTCGCGGGCCCGTGGTGTTGACGGTGCACGATCTGTCGACCGTGCTGTACCCGCAGACGCAGGAGCCGGCGCGGGCGCGCCACTTCGCCAGGAAGCTGCGATCGGCGCGCTTCGCCGAGCGCGTGATCGTCCCCACCGAGGCCATCGCCCGGGAAGTCGTCGAGCATCTCGCCGTCCCGCGCGAGCGGGTCCGCGTCATCCACCACGGCGTCGATGCGCGATTCAGCCCGGCGCAAGTGCCGCGGGACCGGTTCGTGCTCTACGCGGGCGACGCCGGTCCGCGCAAAGGGCTCGCGACGCTGCGCTCGGGGCTGCCGGAGGGAGTAGAGCTGAAGGTGGCGGGTCCCGGACACGGTTATGTAAGCGACGACGAGCTGCTCGCGCTCTATCGAGCCGCGGGGGTCCTGGTCCTGCCTTCGCTCTACGAAGGCTTCGGCTTTCCCCTGGTGGAGGCGATGGCTTGCGGGACGCCGTGCATCGCCAGCGACGATCCGGCGCTGAACGCGCCCGCGCGTTCCGCTGGGAACGGTTCGCGGCGCTACATGTCGAGGTCTATCGGGAGGCGGGGCGGTGAGGGTCGCGCTGGTGCATGACTGGCTCACCGGCCTGCGCGGCGGGGAGCGGGTCCTCGAGCAACTCTGCCTGCTCTACCCGGCAGCGGACATCTTCACGCTCGTGTACATGCCGGGGACCTGCGGCGAGATCATCGAGCGCCACCGGATCCGGACGAGCTTCCTCGACCGGTTGCCGAAGCGCGCGTACCGGCATTACCTGCCGCTTTTTCCCCTCGCGATCGAGAGCCTCGATCTCGACGGCTACGATCTGGTGGTCTCGACCAGCCACGCCGTCGCCAAGGGCTGCAGGCCCGCCAAGGGCGCCGTGCACGTCGCCTACATCCATACGCCGATGCGGTACGTCTGGGATCAGTTCGAGTGGTACTTCGGCGCCGGCCGGGCCGCACCGCTGACGCGCCTGGCAGCCGGCGCCCTGGCCCCGATGCTGCGCAGCTGGGACGTCCGCTCGACGGCGCGGGCGCACGCGCTGGTCGCAAACAGCCGATTCGTGGCTGGCCGCATCCGGCGCTATTGGAACCGCGAGGCCGACGCCGTCGTGTACCCGCCCGTCGACACCTCGCGGTTCGTCCCCGCGGCCGAAGGTCCCTCGGCGGAAGACTATGCGCTGATCGTATCGGCGCTGGTTCCGTACAAGCGGATCGATCTGGCGGTGAGCGCGTTCTCGCGGCTGAAACGGCCGCTCTGGATCGCCGGCGACGGACCGGAGCGGCGGGGCCTGGAGCGCGCGGCGGGGAGCTCGGTGCGCTTCCTCGGCACCGTTTCGCAGGCGGACCTGCCGCGGCTCTACGCGGGCGCCAGGTTCTTCGTCCTGCCGGGGGAAGAAGATTTCGGTATCGCCCCGGTGGAATCGCAGGCGGCCGGACGGCCCGTGCTCGCCTTTGCCCGCGGCGGCGCCTTGGAGACCGTGGTGGTCGGAGAGACCGGTGTCTTCTTCCCGCAGCCCACGGTCGAGTCGCTTCTCGAGGGCATCGCGGCCATCGATCGGCTGCAACCCGATCCGGTTCGGATTCACGAGCACGCGAAACGATTCGACGTCGTCCGCTTCGGCCCGGAATTGCGGCGCGTGATCGAGGGTTGCTTGACACGCGCCCGCCGGTAATCAAGTTCTGGCGATGGTCCGTTTCCCTCCTCCTAGCGACGAAGAAGTCCTCGACGCCTACTCCCACGCGGTCACTTCCGTCGTCGATGCAGTCGGTCCCGCCGTCGTCAGTGTCTCGTTGCGCCATGGCGGCGGCTCCGGCGTGCTGTTCACACCCGACGGCTATCTGCTGACCAACGCGCATGTCGTCGGCCGGGCAGGGAGCGTCAAGATCGGGCTCCCGGATGGATCGACCCATGAAGGGAACGTGGTCGGCACCGACCAGGCGACGGATCTCGCCGTCGTGCACATCGACGGCGCGCACCTGCCGGCCGCCGAGCTGGGCACGAGCTCGAAGCTGCGTGTCGGGCAGCTGGTCGTGGCGATCGGCAATCCCCTCGGCTTCTCCTTCACGGTCAGCGCGGGGGTCGTAAGCGCTCTCGGGCGCACCTTGCGCGCCCAGGACGGCCGCCTGATGGACGCCATCATCCAGAGCGACGTCGCCCTGAACCCGGGCAACAGCGGAGGCCCGCTGGTCGACAGCCATGCCCGGGTCGTCGGGATCAACACCGCGGTGATCCTCGGGGCCCAGGGCCTCAGCTTCTCGGTCCCGATCGACACCGCGCGCTGGGTCCTCGGGGAACTGATGCAGCAAGGGCGGGTCCGGCGCGGGGTCCTCGGTCTCGCCGCGCAGACGCGCCCGATCGACCGCCGCCTCGCGCGCCACCATGGGCTGTCGCAGAAGACCGGCGTCGAGTTGATGGAAGTGATTCCTGACAAGCCGGCCGCACGCGCGGGGCTGCGGGCAGGCGACATCCTGATCTCGTTGGACGGGATGGCGGTAGAGACCGTGGACGGAGTGCACCGGCTGCTGGGCGCCTCTTCCATCGGCCGGCCGATGGCGTGCAAGGTGCTGCGCGGCGCCTCGCTCCTCGATCTGACGGTCACGCCGTCAGAGTGACGGCCCGAAGCGGCACCGGCCTGCGCCTTATCTGCGTTCTGATTCGGCCCCGGCGTGGACGTCAGCTCGCGGGCCCGGTTCTACGCGTAGCGCCCCGTCCGGTGAACCGGTCCATCCATGCGTCCCCGAAAGCGTGGCGTGCAGCGAGGTTGCTTGCGCGGGCCGTCCTCTCTTGCTAGGCAACCAGCGATGTTCAAGCGGCACAACCAGCTCTTCACCGCGCTTCGCGTGCTGCTCGACATGCTCCTCGTCGGCGCGGCCTTCTGGGCCGCCTACGCCTTGCGCTTCGGATCCCCGCGCACCTGGCCGTACCCGGAGCTGCCGCGCTCCGAGGAGACGCTGATCGTCGCAATGCTCGCGCTGATCATCTGGCCTCTCTCGCTGCGCGCCATGGGCCTGTACCGCCCGCAGCGGCAGAAGACCCCGCTCGACGAGGTGTTCGGCGTCTTCAAGGCGACCCTGGTCGCCGGGCTCCTGCTCGTCGCGCTCACCTATTTCATCCGCGAGTCCCGCTATTCGCGTGGGACCCTGGCGCTGTTCACGGCGCTGAGCTTCATCGGCATCTCGCTGGCGCGCGTGTTCTTCAAGGAAGTCCTCCAGGCGCTGCGCCGGCGAGGGTACAACCTGCGCCACGTGCTGGTGCTCGGAGCAGGGCGGCTGGCGCGGCAGGTGATGGAGCAGATCGATCTGCACCGCGAGCTCGGCTTCCGTCCCGTCGGGTGCCTGAGCGTGACCCGGAAACGCGTCGGCACCAGCCTGGCAGGCGTCGAGGTGATCGGCACGATCCGCGATCTGCGCCGGACGCTGGAGAGCCGCGGCGTGGATCAGGTGCTGGTCGCGCTGCCCTCGCGCTCGATGCACCACCTGCCGCGGATCATGGAGGTCTGCGCGGACACCACGGTCGACGTGAAGCTCGTTCCCGACGTCTACCAGTACGCCACGCTCTTCGGCGGGCTGGAGGAGTTCGGCGGCCTTCCGATCGTGAACCTGCAGTCGACGGGCGTGCTCGGGATCAACGCCATCGCCAAGCGCATCTTCGATCTGGTCTTCTCGGCGCTCTTCCTGGTCCTCCTCTCTCCATTGCTCGCCGCCGTCGCCATCCTGGTGAAGGCGACCAGCCGCGGCCCGCTGCTCTACGCGCAGGAGCGGGTCGGCCTCGACGGCAAGCCCTTCCGGATGCTGAAGTTCCGCACCATGCGCGCCGACGCCGAGGCGCAAGGTCCCCGGTTCGCGCAGGATCGCGACCCGCGCGTCACCGCCTTCGGTGCCTGGCTTCGCCGCACCTCGATCGACGAGCTGCCGCAGCTCTGGAACGTGCTCTTCGGCGACATGAGCCTGGTCGGGCCGCGCCCGGAGCGGCCCGTGTTCATCGACCAGTTCCGCCGCCGCATCCCCCGCTATCAGCTGCGGCACATGGTGAAGAGCGGCATGACCGGCTGGGCGCAGATCCACGGCCTGCGGGGCAACACCAGCATCCAGAAGCGCGTCGAGTACGATCTCTACTACATCGAGCACTGGTCGCTGCTGCTGGATCTGAAAATCCTCGCTCGCACGCTCGCCTTCGGGTTCCTCTCGCGGAACGCATACTGATGCTGGGGATCCCCGAGTTGCTCGACGCGCTGAAGGGGCTGCGGGCAGGCGCGATCCTCAACCCGACCAGCGTCACCGAGGACCTGCGCCACCTGGCCGATGTCCTGCACGATCGGAAGGTCCTCGCTGCCCTGTTCGGCCCGGAGCACGGCGTCCGCGGCGACGTGCAGTATCTCGAGAAGGTCGCGGACGCGCGGGACCCGCGCACCGGTGTCCCCGAGTATTCCCTCTACGGCCAGGATTTCGCCTCCCTCACGCCTCGCGATGAGCACCTGCGCGGGCTCGATGCCCTGATCTTCGACGTCCAGGACGTAGGGAGCCGGTACTACACCTACCTTGCGACCATGGGCCTCGCCATGCGGGCCGCCGCGAAACACAAGCGGCGCTTCCTGGTGCTCGATCGGCCGAATCCCATCGGCGGCCTCGCGGTCGAGGGCGGGATGATCGACCCGGGGATGCCGTCGCCGAACATGCCCACGCCACAGACTGCGCTGGTCTACCCGGGCATGTGCCTGCTCGAAGGTACCAATCTCTCCGAAGGACGTGGCACCACCCGGCCGTTCGAGCTGTTCGGCGCGCCCTGGCTGGACCCGCAGCGGCTCGCCGACGATCTTGCTCGCGAACGATTCGAGGGGGTCGGCTTCCGCCCCTCTTCCTTCACGCCCACCTGGGACAAGCACAAAGGGCAGCGCTGCCACGGCGTGCAGATCCACGTCGCCTACCCGCGCGGGCTGGACGCCGTCAGGCTCGGCGTCGCCGCCATCGTGCACGCGCGCGCGCAGGATCCGGCGAAGTTCCGCTGGCGGACCGAGAAGTACGAGTTCGTCGAGGACAAGCCGGCCATCGACCTGCTCACGGGCAGCGCGGCGTTCCGGACGAAGGCGGAGGAGGGGACCTCGGTCTCCCAGCTCTGCGCCCTGTGGGAGGCGGATCGGGCCGCGTTCGCGCGCGAGCGCGAGAGGTTCCTGCTCTATGCCTGAGATCGCGCTCTTCGGCGGCAGCTTCGACCCGCCGCACGTCGGCCACCTGCTCGCGGCGGCCTACGTCCTCGCCGTCGAGCCGATCGACGAGCTGTGGCTGGTTCCCGTCTACCAGCACCCGTTCGCGAAGCCGCTGGTCGGCGGGTACGAGCACCGAGTCGCCCTCTGCGAGCATCTGGCAGCGCTGTTGCCGCGCACCAGGGTCTCGCGCGCCGAGCAGGAGTCCGGCGAAGGGCGCACCGTCGATCTGCTCGAGTGGCTGCAGCGCAAGCATCCGGCGACGCGCTGGGCGCTGGTGCTGGGCACGGATCTCGACGCGGAGAAGCCGCAGTGGAAGCGCTTCGACCGCGTGCAGCAGCTCGCCCGCATCATCACCGTCCAGCGCGGCGGATACGGCGAGGGCGGCGTGGCGATCCCCGAGGTCTCCTCCACCCAGGTGCGCGCGCTGCTGAAGTCCGGCGGCGACGTCTCGGCCCTCGTCCCGCGCACGGTGCTGCAGGCCATCCGCGACGCGGGGACCTACCGCTGATATCGTCCGTCCGTGCGCTCCCTCGCTCCGGTCCTCTGCCTCGCCCTCGCGGCACCTGTGTTCGCCCAGACCGAGGAGCCGAAAGAGATCCCGATCAAGGTGCCCACGCCCATCCCCGTCGGGTTTCTCGTCGCCTGGAAGCCCACGCTGCTCTCGGTCCGCGTGGACAGCGGCGCGGGATCGCAGTTCGGGTCGGACAAGGTGCAGCTGCTGCGTGGCCTCTTCCGCTGGACCACCACGCTGTTCGACGAACAGTTGATGGCCCGGGCCGAGATCGAAGGAGGGCAGTTCGAGAGCGATACGCAGGGGACCAGGATCGGGTCGAACGGCGCCGATTTCACCGTCCGGCTTCTCGGCGGGACGGCGACGCGCATCTCGCCTGGGTTCACCATCACGGCGAGCGCCGGCCCGATCACCCACTACCAGTGGGGAACGCAGCCGCAGAGCGGAGCTCCCAGGGTGGGCCTGTTCGGGGTCACCTCGAACATCGAGCTGGAGTACCGGCTGGCGCCCCTGATCACGGTCTCCGGATACCTCGAGGGCGCCCTCGTCCCCCTCCCCTATGCCGCGCAGCGCAATCTCGGCGACCTCTCCGACGCCAGCGAGATCCGCCTCCGCTTGCAGGTCTCGCTCGACGTCAGCCCCAAAGCAGCCGTCGACGTCGGGTACGATTTCACCCGCTGGCACTCAAGCTATTCCAGTTCGAACGTACTCGATCCCACCCGCGGTCCCACTCAGGCGCTCCTGCTCGAAGCCCGCGAGCACGCGATCACGTTCGGCGTGCGCTGGAAGCCTTGAACGGGACGGCCGCGAGCGTTACCGTGCGACAAGCATGGCCTTCCCCGCCGACCGTCCCCGCCGCCTGCGCCGGACCGACACGCTCCGCCAGCTCGTGCGCGAGACGGAACTGTCTCCCAATGACTTCATGCTGCCGCTGTTCGCGGTGTCCGGCCGCGGGGTGCGCAAGCCCATCGCCTCCATGCCGGGGGTGGCGCAGCTCTCGGTGGACAATCTCGTCGAGGAGGCCCGCAGCGCGTACAACGCCGGCGTCCGCTCCCTGATCCTGTTTGGCATTCCCGACCACAAGGACGCGGAGGGCACCAGCGCCTGGGATGCGAACGGACCGGTCTGCACGGGCTTCAAGGCGCTGAAGGACGCGTTGCCGGACATGGTTCTCGTGGCGGACGTGTGCATGTGTGAGTACACCGACCACGGTCACTGCGGGCCGATCGAACGCGATGCGCGCGGGCACGTGGCGGTCGCCAACGATCGGACGCTGCCCCTCCTGGCCCGCGCCGCCGTGGCCTATGCGCGGGCGGGGGCCGACATCGTCGCTCCCAGCGACATGATGGACGGCCGGGTGGCGGCGATCCGCAAGGGCCTGGACGAGGACGGCCTCACCGACACGCCGATCATGAGCTACGCGGTGAAGTACGCCAGTGGCTTCTACGGTCCCTTCCGCGAGGCCGCGCAGAGCGCGCCGAAGCAGGGCGACCGGCGCGGCTACCAGATGGACCCCGCCAACGTCCGGGAGGCGCGGCGCGAGGTGTTGCTCGACGTCGGCGAAGGCGCCGACATCGTGATGGTGAAGCCCGCGCTGGCGTACCTCGACGTGATCGCCGAGGTGAAGCGCACGACCAGTCTTCCCATCGCCGCCTACAACGTCTCCGGTGAGTACTCGATGCTGAAGGCGGCTGCCCAAGCCGGATGGATCGACGAGAAGCGCGTCTGCCTCGAGATCCTCACCGGCATCAAGCGCGCGGGAGCGGACATCATCCTCACGTACTCCGCCGCCGAAGCGGCCCGATGGCTGCAGGATTGACGCCGCCACAGGCGCCGCAAGCGGGCGGCCAGGCGGCGCGGGGGGTCGATGAACCAGGTTGATCCTCCCGCCCAGCGCCCTTCTTATCCACCGGCGGATTTCCGGCGCCGGGCGCTGGCACGCGCCATCGACCTCCTCATCGCGCTTGCTCCGTTCATGCTGGTGCCCCGCGGACACCCACTGGCCACCGCGCTGCTCTGCGCGGCGCTCCTCTTTTTCGCGGACTCGCTCTTCGGTCCGGGGCGGTCCCTGGGAAAGCGGATCGCCGGGCTGCGCGTCGTGGTGCTGGCGGCCCGACGGCCCGCCGGCGTGCGCGAGTCGGTTTTGCGCAACGGGATCTTCGTCCTCGGCGTGGTCCCTGCGCTCGTCGGTGCCGCTCCACAGCTCGCCGCCGCCGCGCTCGCCTGCGTGGTGGTGCTGGAAGCCGGTGTCGCGCTGCGGCCGCTGACGCGGGACCTGGGCCAGCGCCGGCTCGGCGATCTCATCGCCGGCACGCAGGTGATCGACGGCCGCGTCGCCCTCGGGCTGGAAGCCCGTCCGGTGACGAATCGGGCTCCTGCCACCGCTCCACTCGCCTCCCGCGCTGCCCGGCAAGAGGACCACACCGCATGCGAATCGCCCTGACGCACAACCTCCGCCTCACCGATTCGGAAGACGAGGCGGAGTTCGATACCCGCGAGACCATCGAGTCGCTCTCCACCGCGCTGGAGCGGCTCGGGCACCGCGTCGAGCGTATCGAGGTGAGCGGGCCGGCGAGCCGCACCGCCGCCCGGCTCGAGGCCTACGCCCCCGATCTCGTCTTCAACACGGCGGAAGGGCGGCGGGGACGGTTCCGCGAGGCGTTCTACCCCGCGCTCTTCGACGAGCTGGGATTTCCCTACACCGGGTCCGACGCCTGGGTGTTGGCGGTCACGCTGGACAAGGCGCTGACCAAGCTCGTCCTGCGCGAGCACGGCGTGGTCTCGCCCAAGGGGCAGTTCATCGAGGACATCTCCGAGCTGAAGCTCGAGGGCTGGCGCTTCCCGGTGATCGTCAAGCCGAATTTCGAGGGCAGCTCCAAGGGCATCACCCAGGACTCGGTGGTCGAGGACCGGCAGCGGCTGAGGGCGCTGGCGGAAAGACAGCTGGCGAGGTTTCCCGCGGGCGTCCTGGTCGAGGAGTTCATCCCGGGAAGGGACCTGACCGTCGCGTTCCTGGAGAAGTGCGCCCCGGAGCGGGCCGGAGTGCTGGCGCCGGTGGAGTACGTGATCGCCGAGGCGGAGCTGTCGAAGCGGCGGTATCGCATCTACGATTACGACCTCAAGTCCGTGCACTACGACGCGGTCGCCGTGCGCTGCCCGGCGGATTTCGCTCCCTGGGTGCTGGAGCGGGCCCAGGACATGGCGCGGCGCGCGTACAAGGCGCTCGGAGTGCGCGATCTCGGCCGCATCGACTTTCGCGTGGCCGACGACGGACAGGTGTACTTCATCGAGATCAACGCGCTCCCTTCGCTGGAGCCGGGCGCCGGCATCTATGCCGCCGCCGCCCTGGAAGGCCTGCATACCGACGCGGTGCTGGGGAAGGTGGTCGAAAGCGCCGTGGCGCGCTGGGGCCTCAAGGATCCGCGCCGTTCCGGCAGCCGGCCGCCGCGGCGCGGACCCCTCCGCGTCGGCTTCACCTACAACGTCAAGCGGGTGAAGCCCGCCCTGGACGGGACGCGCGACGAGGAGGCGGAGTACGACCCTCCCGCCACCATCCAGGCGGTGCGCGAGGCCATCGCGGCGGCCGGGCACGAGGTGGTCGACCTGGAGGCGACGGCGGATCTGCCGGCGCTGATCGAGACCACCAGGCCGGACCTCGTCTTCAACATGGCGGAGGGGATCAAGGGTCGCAACCGCGAGTCCCAGGTGCCGGCGTTGCTCGAGCTGCTCGACATCCCCTACAGCGGTTCCGATCCCGCCGCCCTCAACATCGCGCTCGACAAGGCGCTGGCGAAGAAGATCGTCCGCCAGCACGGAATCCTCACGCCGAACTTCTTCATCATGAACACCGGCAAGGAGCGCCTGCCCCGGGACCTGGAGTTCCCGCTGATCGTGAAACCGATCGCCGAGGGCAGCTCCAAGGGCGTGCACGCGACCAGCGTGGTGGAGAACGAGGCGGAGTTGCGCGAGGCGGCGCAGAAGATGGTCGCCAAGTACGACCAGCCGGCGTTGGTCGAGGACTACATCGGCGGCCGCGAGTTCACCGTCGGGATGCTGGGCGAGCGGCGACCAAAAGTATTGCCCCCGATGGAGGTGGTGTTCCTCGACGAGAGCGAGACGCGCCCGGTGTACTCCTTCGAGTTCAAGCAGGACTGGTCGTCGAAGATCCGCTACGACGTCCCGGCGAGGCTCGAGGCCGCGCAGCTCAAGGCGCTGGAGCGCGCGGCGCGGGAGTGCTTCATCGCGCTCGGATGCCGGGACGTGGCGCGCGTCGACTTCCGCATGGACCGGCAGGGGAAGGTGTACTTCCTCGAGTGCAATCCGCTGCCGGGCCTCACGCCGGGCTGGAGCGATCTGGTGCTGATCGCGAAGGCGGCCGGCATCGAGTACAGCGCCCTGATCTCGGAGATCCTCTCCGGTGCCATCCGCCGCTACAAGGAGCGCGAGCGGGAGCGCCGCAGCGAGTCGCGGCCGCACGAGGCGGCCAGGGCCTTGAATGGCAACGGGGCGTCATCGATCCCGCCTCCGCCACCGCCGGAGCAGCCCGTCGAGTCCGGAAAGTGATAAGAGCAGCGCGTGGAGCAGCGCTACCGCGCGCGCGAGCTCGGCATCCCGCTCGGGCGCTTCAGGCCGGGGAAGTGGAACGCCATCACCGACGTGGAGGGCGTCCTCGTCGGTCATTCCACCATCATCCGCGGGGCGGGACCGCTTCGCCGCGGCCGCGGGCCGGTGCGCACTGGCGTCACCGCCATCCTGCCCAACCAGAAGAACATCTTCGAGCAGCGCGTGACCGGCGGCGGGTTCGTCCTCAACGGCGCGGGAGAGGTCTCGGGACTGACGCAGCTGATGGAGTGGGGGATCGTGGAGACCCCGATCTTCCTCACCAACACGCTCAGCGTCGGCGCGGTCAGCGACGCAGCGGTGCAATGGATGGTGGAGCAATTCCCGGGGATCGGGGACGAGCACGACGTCCTCATCCCGCTGGTCGGCGAATGCGACGACTCCTGGCTCAACGACGTCGCCGGGCGGCATGTGAAAGCGGAGAACGTGAGGGAGGCGCTGGAGACGGCCACCAGCGGGCCCGTCGCCGAGGGATCGGTCGGTGGCGGCACGGGCATGATCTGCTGCGACTTCAAGGCCGGCATCGGCACCTCCTCGCGCAAGCTTCCACCCGCGTTCGGCGGCTACACCTTCGGCGTGCTGGTGATGAACAACTTCGGCCACATGCAGGACCTGCGCGTGGGCGGATTGCCCCTCGGACCGCTGCTCGAGCCGAAATACCGGCACTTCCACAAGCGCGCGATCACCTACGGCAGCATCATCGCCGTCGCCGCGACCGACGCGCCGCTCTCCAGCCACCAGCTGGGGCGCGTCTCCAAGCACGTGGCGCTGGGCATCGGCCGCGCCGGCAGCATCGCCGCGCACGGCTCGGGAGAGATCATCCTCGCCTTCTCCACCGCGAACAAGATCCCGCGCACGACGCAGAAGATGATCTACCACATGAAGATCCTGCTCGATCAGCGGCTGAACCCGCTCTATGAAGCGGCGATCGAGGCGACCGAAGAGGCGATCCTGAATTCGCTCTGCATGGCGCGCGAGATGGAGGGCGTGAACGGGAACTTCGTTCCCGCCCTGCCGCTAGACGAGGTGAAGGAGATCGTCCAGCGCTCGGCGCTCAAGGCGCGGACGCGTCCTTCCGCCCCCCCGCCGGTGAAGCCGGCGCTGCCGCCGGAGGCTCCGCGGGTCTCCGAGGCTCCGCCCAGCGCTGCCCGGGGCGCGGAGGGGATGATGACGGTGCCGCTCGCGAAGGAGCCGCGGACCGGCTCCTGACGTCGGGCTGCCGGCAGGCGCCGCTCGAGGCTGTACAGCTCATCAGATGCGTTCTACAGTGCGCGCCCCTTTCCCCGGAAGTGGAGACGAGATGGCGCGTTCGAAGAGCAAGCACATCCGCACGATCATGCAGCGGCGGAAGAAGTGGAAGCAGCAGCAGAAGCGGATCAAGGCGGCGATCAAGGCCAACGGCGGAAAGCCGCTGCCGCGAAAGCCAGCGCACATGAAGAAGAACCCGCCGCTCCCTCCGCCGCCGCGCGCGCCTGAGCCGCCCCCGGCCGTGGGGGTCGCCCAGACCGCGCCACAAGCGTAAATCTCGTCACCTCGAGGTGGAGAACCACCCGGGCACCGCGCAGGCGTCAGGTTGCCTGCCGGCGCTCGCGCCAGGCGACCAGGCGCCTGTCCGCCCACCTGGAGCACGCCATTTGGCGCGTGCCTATCTTCCGGCGATGCTGGCAGAAGCAAGGGTGGGGACGACCGGATTCGCTTACCGGGAGTGGATCGGCCATGTGTATCCCCCGGAAGCTGCATCGGAGCAGTTGCTGCCGCTCTATGCCGAGCGGCTGTCCGGAGTGGAGATCGCGACGCTGACCGCGGAGCTCGCGGAATCGTGGGCTGCCGCGGTACCGCCTTCCTTCCAGTTCGCCCTCAAGGCGCCGGGCCGCATCGCCACGGAACTGGCGTCCGGCAAGAGTGCCGCGCGCAGCATGGGCGCTTTCCTCGACATCGCTTCGAGGCTGGGCGATGCGCTGGGTCCCGTGCTGATCCAGGTCCCCGCCTCGCGGCCCATGGATCGGCACGCGCTCGGATCGTTTCTCGCCTCGCTCCCGGCAGGCCTGCGCGTCGCCTTCGAATTCAAGCATCGCTCCTGGCACGACGATGCGACCCTGCGGCTGCTCTCGGCCCACGGGGCCGCGCTGGTGCTCACCGACGACGGCGAACGCATGCCGCGCATCGATCTGACCGCGGACTTCATGTACGTGCGCATCCGGCGCGACGACGGACGGCTGGAACCGATCGACGAATGGGCGGCGCGGCTCGGATTGCTCGCGCGTCGCGGGATCGACGTGTACGCATTTCTCAAGCACGACCGCAGGGGTCGGGGCATGGCTGGGAGGGGAGCCCCCCGTGGAGGGGGATGGGGTCGCCGCGGCGGGAGCGTCGCTGGCCGGTTTGATGGTCCCGCCCCCCTCGGATTTGGAGCCCGAGCTGTACAGGTCCTTGTACCAGCCGCCGCCCTTCAGCTGGAACGAGTTGCGGCTCATGATCTTCGCCATCTTGCCCCCCCATTCCGGGCAGGCCTCCGGAGGGGGATCGGTGACCTTTTGCAGGCGTTCCACGATGCGACCGCAGCTCTCGCAGACGAATTCGTAGATGGGCACGGCGGGATCTTAACTTAGGTGCAACAGCTTCTGCAGCCGAAGGGCATCGCCGCGCGTCAGTTGCAGCTTCTTCGCGAACAATTCATCGGCGTCCCGCTTTCCCCGCAGGCTGTTCCAGATCACCCCGGCGCGCACCGCGACCTCCCGGTCCAGGCCCTCCAGGATCCCGAGCTCGCGCAGCTCATCGCGGCGGTCGAGCACCTGCTCGATGCGCTCGCGCGGCCAGCGCCGGCGCAGCGCCTTCCGGCGCAGCCGGTCCCGCTCGGCTTCCAGCTCACGGACGAGCCCGCGCTCGATGGAGATCTCGCGCAACGACGCGGGCGTGGTGCGCAGCTCGGCGGCCACTTTCCGCTCCGAGCCGCGGTGCTTCGACCAGAGCGCGCGGATCAGATCGCGCTCGCGCAGCGACAGCTCGCGCTCCAGGCCCGCGGCGCGGAAGCGGGCGAGCAGCGCCCCGCCGGATGTCCCCAGGCGCTCGGCGAGCAGCGTCCGGCGCGGGCCGACTTCCGCGAGCAGCGACCGGAGCATCGCCGCTTCGGTTGCGGGAGGCGCGTCAGGGGGTGGGGGCTGCGGTGCAGCCGAAGCTCCGCGCTGCCGTCGGCGCACGGGAGGTCCGCTCGGGCCCGCCGTCGCGGCCGCGATCGGCATCAGCGCGTCGCTGCCGCGCGCCACCCGGTATGCTTTGCGCCGGATCGCGAGCGCGTCCAGCTCCTCGTTCAGCGCCTCCAGCGACACGCCGAGGGCGCGCGCTACCAAGGGTGCGTCGCGGTGGTAAGCGAACAGACCGAGTAGGTATTGCGCGCGTGCAGCCCGCTCCCCGCCGCGGACGGGTCCAGGTCCAGGTCCTGGCGCTTGGGGCCGCTGCGACGTGGGTTTCGCCATCGGGCGGCGCAAGTTCACGAAAACGGCACCACAAGTCAACTCGAATACTTGCCAGAACCCGCCGTGACGACCGATGCTTGAGGCGCCGATGCGCCGCTTTCCGCTCCGCCTCAAGATCGCCGGGTTCGCGGCCGGCCTGATCCTGCTCGCCACGGTGCTGGTCGCGCTGTTCACGGTGATCCTGCCGTGGCGGGCGAAACTGAAGGCGCAGGAGCGGCTCGCCTCGCAGCTGGTGAAGACGGCCTTGCCGCTCGGCATCGACTTGCGCGCGGATGGGGCCTACTTCGATCCGGCCCGCGTGCACGCGCTGGTGGCGAACTCCAGCCGGGTGCAGGGCGCGGAGATCGTCTACGCGCTGATCTGGGACGACAAGGGCAATCTCGATTCGGCCGCTTCGTCAGTGAATACCAAGCTCTTGCAGAAAGCATCGGAGCCGCTCGCGCAGCTCTACCTGCGGGACCCCGCCCGGGCGCTGCAAATTCTTGCCATCGGACGCCGCCAGTCCGGGATCCGGCGGCTGCCCA
>VBKQ01000119.1 GCA_005879505.1 Deltaproteobacteria bacterium | reverse complement strand
GCGGCCCAGTCGGAGCGCTCCGCGGTCCTCTGCGCGCTGGAGATCCAGACCCGCGCCAAGCAGCTGTCCGCCGAGCGGACGCGCAGGGGCCTCACCACGGTGGGTTTCGGAATCGGGATCAACGCGGGTGAGGCGGTGGCCGGCAACCTCGGCGCCGCCAAGCGGCTCGAGTACACGGTGATCGGCGACGCGGTGAACCTCGCGCAGCGGCTGGAATCGCAGGCGCGCGCGGGCGAGGTGCTGGTGTCGCAGCCGGTCTACGAGAAGGTGGCCATGGAAGTGGAGGCCGCGCCGCGCGATCCGGTGAAACTGAAGGGCAAGTCCAAGCCGGTGCAGCTCTGGGAGATCCGGCGGGTCAAGCTGGCCGCGACGGAGGCTGCGTGAGACGGCTCGCCGCCGCAGCGCTGATCGCCGCCCTGGCGGCTTGCGACGACGACAAGGCGGTGCCCGACGAGCTCACCATCGTCGTGCAGGCCGACCGCCGCGAAGTCGAGCAGCTGGAGAAGGCGCTGCGCGAGCGGGAGGAGTCGCTGGCCAAGGACAAGGCGCAGCTCGATCAGCGGATCGCCGACCTCGCCAAGGGCCTCAAGGCGGCGGCTGACGCGGAGCAAAGGCGGCGCCTGGAAGAGGAGCTCAAGCAATCGCAGGCCCTGGAAGGACAGCTCGGGGTCCGCGTCTCCGCGCTGCAGGCGCAGAAGGTCGAGGTGGAGGCGAAGAAGCGGGCCGTGGACGCCGACTTGCAGCGCGCCGCGCAGGCCGCGCTCGACGTGCGGGCAGCCGCCGTGGCGGCGCGCGAGGCAAGAATGGCCGAGCGCGAGGGGCAGCTCGCCGCGCACGAGCGCGATATCGCCCAGCGGGCCAAGGACGTAGCCCTGCGGGAGAAAGCGGTGGCGGCGTTCGAGCGCCAGGGGCCGCCGCCCGAGTATCGCGACCGCAAGCAGGTGCCGAAGGCGCCGCTGGTAGAGGAGAAGCACAAGAAGCTGCTCGCCGATCTGGACGCGCGCGGGATCCTCATCAGCGATCTGCCGCCGGAGGACCAGCCCCTCAACGCCGAGATCTTCGCGGCGCGGCGGCAGCGCGACTTCGCCCGGGCCATGGATCTGCTCAACGATCTGACGAAGGCGGTGGCGCGGCTGCGCGTCGATCAGCGCTTCGTCGAGGCGAAGATCTCGCGGCTGCAGGCGCGCGGAACGGCGAAGCTGTCGGATACGCAGCGCGGCGAGATCGAGAAGCTGCTCAAGGACGTCACCTCCGCCTTTTCCGACGGCCGGTACGACCAGGCGAACAAGGGCCTGAACCGCATCGCGGTCATCCTGGACGCCGGAGCCGCGTCGGGGTAAACGACGCGGCGTGGGCGAGAGCGCAGCCGATCCACGCCGCCTCCGCGTCGGCGCCGGGCTGGCATTCGTGCAGGTGCTTCGGCCGGCGCTCTATGCGCTGCTGGTGCTCTCGGCGCTCTTCACGTTCTGGTCGGGCGGAGCGGTGGCGGGACGGACGCTGCCTCCCTGGACCAAGAGCGTCGCCCCCACCATCTTCGCCATCTTTCTCGCGATCTTCACCGTGTACCGCTTCGCCCTCATGCGGGCGAAGAAGTACCCGGCAGCGACGGGGCTGTTCCAGGTCGGGCTGGGCGCGCTGATCTGGGTGCTCCTGCTGCCGTCGACGCGGCAGAAGATCCGCCCGCCGTCCGCGCCGGTGGACGAAGTGCCCGCGCTGATGGCATCGCCCGATCCACGGGTGCGCGCGCTGGCGGTGGAAGTGGCCGGATATCGCGGAGACGGAGCGCACTACGCCGCGGACATGATCGAGCGGCTCGAGGACGCCGAGCCTGCGGTCCGCCAGCGGGCGCACACGGCGCTGGTGCGCCTCGCCGGGCGCGACGTCGGGCAGGATCCCGATGCATGGCGGGAGCTGGGCCGGCAGCGCGGCTGGCTGCGCTGAATCGACCGTGGCGGGCACCTCGCTTGACGGCCCGGGGGCCTCCCGGTAGACTTTTTCGAGACTGAGAATCAATTTCAAAATGAAACGCACCGTTCCAAAGAAGGTCTCCACCGCCGCCCACGAGCGCCTCGCCAGCTGGATCGCGGCGCGGGGGCTGAAGTCGACGCGGCAGCGCGACTTGATCGTCGACACCTTCTTCTCGCAGACCGGCCACCTCTCGGTCGACGAGCTGGTGGAGAAGGCCAAGCAGCGCGATCCGAGCATCGGCGCCGCCACCGTCTACCGGACGATGAAGATCCTCACCGACGCCGGGTTGGCGTCGGCGCGGCACTTCGAAGGGGGGCAGACCCGCTACGAGGGGGCCCTGGACCGGCACCACCACGACCACTTGATCTGCACCTCCTGCGGCAACATCGCCGAGTTCGAGAACGAGCGAATCGAGGAGCTTCAAGACAGGGTGGCCGAGGAGCACGGCTTCACCGTCACGCACCACAAGCTCGAGCTGTACGGGCTCTGCGCGGCGTGCCAGCAACGGCAGTCCAACCCCAACCGGCAGCGATAGTCCGCCCCTCCAACCAAACGAGAAACGAATGCTCCGCGGGCCACGGATGAGAATGAGAATCATAATCTCTTTCAACGCACTCCTGGCCATGACGATCGCGCCCGCGGCCCGAGCCGATCGCCGCACGATGATCCGCGCGTACGAGTACATGACGCAGCCGCAGGGCAACCTCGAGCTGGAGATCTGGAACGACGTCGACGCGCCGAAGGAAGGCGGATTCGACCAGGCCGCGACCCTGCACCGGGTCGAGCTGGAGTACGGAGTGACGGACAACTGGGACTTCGCGCTCTACCACGTGTTCGCGCAGCAGCCGGGCGCCTCCCTGAAGTTCGACTCCTGGCGGCTGGAGACGCGCTACCGGCTGTTCGAGAAGAACGTCCTGCCCCTGGACGTCGAGCTCTACCTGGAGGGAGAGCGGCCGGCGGACTTCACCGCTCCCTGGGAGATCGAGGAGAAGCTGATCCTGGAGAAGGACTTCGGCCGGTTCGCCCTGGTCGCCAACTTCGTCGCCGCACAAAAGATCATGCACCTCTACGACGGGCACGCGTGGGAGGTCGACGCCGGAGCGCGGTACGAGTTCGTCCCGCAGCTGCGGCTCGGGGCGGAGTTCTGGACCATCCAGGACACGGTCGCCGGGGTGACCACGGGGAGCTATTACGCCGGGCCGTCGATCTCGTTCGCGACGAGCAAGCTGTGGCTGCAGGTCGGGGCCGGGTTCGGCCTCGGCGATACCTCCGGCGCCACCTTCGTCCGCTCTGTGATCGGGTTGAACCTGTGATCCCGCGCCTCGTCCTCCTCCTGCTCGCTTTCGCTTGTAGCTCCGCGCCGTCGCGGCCGCTGAGGGGGGAGGAGCGCCTGTACCGGGCGAAATGCACCTCGTGCCATCGCGCTTACGAACCGTGGGACCGCGACGACTGGCCGGCAGTGATCGACAAGATGCAGGCGGACAAGAAGACGCACCTGAGCCCGGAGGAGCGCGCCCAGATCCTCGTGTTCCTGCAGGGCACTCCCGGCCCCTCGGAACGCTGATCGCGGCGGCCGCGGAAGATCCGTCGCCCAGCGTGCAGGGAAGCCCACCCTTGAAAGCCTACCCCCTCTTCCGATAAATTGATTCGGCCAACGGCCTGAGCAGTATGCGGGAGAGGGACGTGCCGAGCGCGCCGAGCCGGTTCGAGGTGGAGCATCTCCACCGCCTGATGATCCAGGCGTCGGTCGAAGCCGCGCAGCTCGATCAGCGGCTCTACGAAGCGCGCAACGCCGACAGCCTCTGGCCCGTCCTGCGGCACTGGTCCGAGGCGGCGGAGGCGCTGGACGACGCCGTCGAGCGAGCCGGCCCGGCGCTGCGCCGCGAAGGGACGCCCAAGGACCAGATCGATCGGATCCGGGAACGGCTGGATCACCTCGAGCAGCGCAGCCGGCAGTTCGACCTCGACTTCGATCTCGATGAGTGCGTCGAGACCTGGCGCTCGCTCGGCCACGACGTCGCGCAGCTCTCGGGCCGCCATCGCGACGCCCTCGTCCTTCTCCTGCGGCATCACCAGCCGGCCATCGACCAGGCGACGGCGAT
>VBKQ01000408.1 GCA_005879505.1 Deltaproteobacteria bacterium | reverse complement strand
GTGAAAGGGCTCCTGCTCTGCGGGCTGCTCTTCTCTGGATGCGCGGGATCCGTGATTCGCCCGCATCGGGTCGCGATCGTCTTCGAGGACAGCTCGGCACCGCTGGAGTGGCGTGCCGATACCGGATCGGCGCCGCGCGAAGTCCATGGCGAGTCCTGCCGCAACGCAATCGGGCTGCCGCTCTTCCTCTGGGGAGGATGGGACCTGGGTGGCTGGGGCGACGCCGGCTACCGCGATGCCGTCGCCAAGGCGCAGGCACAGGCGCCGGGCAGCACACTCTCCGACGTCCGCGCGGATGTGCGCTTCGTCAACGTCCTCGTCTGGCGGCAGGAATGCCTCGAGGTGACGGCGGCGGCCAGATAGGGGCGTGAGGTCGAGCAGCAGAAACTGTCCGCCAGAAGTGCAAACACCGGACGTTCCCGTCAGGCTGCCAAGATGGGGCCGGCTCGGCGCAGAACTCCGACGCGCAGCATCCACCAGCGCGGCTGTGCGACCAGCGGAGGCCCGCAGTCCTGCCAGGCCGCGGAGCAGCAGGGGTCAATGCCGGAAGGAGCAGGATCGCCGTTGCGCATCGCGTGCACGACCCGGTTCTCGAGCACGTACCGGATGGCGTTCGCGGCCTCGCGCGGTGAGGTCAGCAGGTGCGCGTGATAGCGATCGGCGAATACGGGTCCGCGGCGGCGCATGACGCTGTTGAGCGCGCGCGCCATCCGCACCTCCAGGCCTTTCATCGCGCACCCCAGGCTCTCCGCATCGGGGGCCTCGACGATGTAGTGCATGTGGTTGCCCTGCACCGAGAAGTGCACGAGGCGGAAGCCAAACCTTTCGCAGCCGCGCGCAAGGGCGTAGCGCAGGGCGCGAAAGCAACGGTGCGTGCGCAGGTTCCACACCTCGCGACGGATCCGGACGGTCACGTGTAGCGCGCCATTGCGGAACTTGCCGCGGACTCGGTGTGGAACGTTGGGGCGCGCCGACTTGCGCTTGCGTCCGGCGCCGCGCCGCGCGCCACCCCACTGTCTGAACGGGAGCTCCTGCTGAGCTTTTTTCATTTCGCGATCGTAAAGCGGGGGTCTGACACGCCAAGGCCCTGACGCAACCCCGGAGAACGATGTCCGCCTTTTCAAGATCGTGCGTGAACGCGGCTCCTATGCTGCGTTCTCCCGAGACCCACTAGGACTTGAAAAGGCGGACATCCTTCCGGACTCGCGGGCCGGAGCGGATTGCGCAAAGACCCATTTCCCATCTCGCGCGTTGGCTCGAGGACGATGAGCAACGCCTTGGCAATCGAGGATCAGGCCGCGGACAGCCGGCTGTGCATCTCGCGCCTCGACGAGCTCGGTGCGGCGAACGAGGAAGGCCCCGTAATCTGGGGACGATCGCCGGCGATGGCCGAGCTGCGGCGGCGGCTCGAGGTGCTGGCTCGCAGCCCACTGCCCGTGTTGATCGAGGGGGAAACGGGCACGGGAAAGAGCTTTCTTGCCGAGCACGTGCTGCACCCGCGGTCTGGCGTGAAAGGTCCGCTGATCGTCACCGACCTGTCCACCATCCCGGATTCGCTGATGCCGGCCCACCTGTTCGGTGCACGCCGCGGCAGCTACACCGGGTCCGTGGACGACCACCCGGGCGTGTTCGAGCAAGCGCATGCGGGAACGCTCTTCCTCGACGAGATCGCGAACCTCGATGCGGAGACCCAGCGCAAACTCCTGCTCGTCCTGGAGCGCGGGACGGTGACCCGGCTCGGCGATTCCAAGGCGCGACCCGCTTCCCCGCGCGTCGTGGCGGCGACCAATCTCGAAGTCGCGCAGCTCGTTCGCGAAGGCCGCTTCCGACACGACCTCTACGCGCGGCTGAACCCGGCGACCCGCGTCCGCGTGCCCTCGCTGCGGGAACGAAAGGAGGACCTGGAGGACTTGATCCGCTTCGCATTTGCGGATGCGCTGCGATCCGGATCGCTTCTTCCGCTGGTGCGCGCGCAGCGCCGTGCAGCGGCCGCGGTGGTCGTGCCGGAGCTAGCCATGCAGCGTCTCGTCGCTCACCAGTGGCCGGGGAACCATCGCGAGCTGAAGCTCTTCGCCACCAACGCCTTGGTCTTCTTGCTGGTGCAGCGCGGCGCCACCGACGTCGACGGGCGTTCGGTACTCACGGTGAGCGAGAGCCTGGTCGATCAGCTCCTCGATGACGCTCGGGCGCAGCCTCTCGCCCTACCGGTGGCGGCATCCACGGCAGAGCGGCGCATCGAGGTGGCGTTGAAGCCCTGCAGGACGTTCGCCGAGATTTCAGCCGACGTAGAACGACAGTACCTGACCGCTCTCTTCCATGCGCACGGCGGCGATCTCGGCCGGATGGCCCTCGAGCTATTCGGGCCGGGCGCCAGCCGTCGCAAGGTCCACTTGCGCATGAATCAGCTCGGGCTGCGCCTGCGCAACCTGCGGGGAGCCCTCAGCTCCGGGGCGTCGTGAGCAGCGCGACGGGCAGCGTGGAAAAGAGCTGGTCGACGGCGAGCCCACGATCGGTCACGGTGCTCTCCTTCCCGGTGAACGCGTCCTGCAGCACCGCGCCGGTCTTCAGCCCTGGAACGGGCACGAAGGTTCCCGAGAACCGATCAGAAGGCAACCGCGCGTCATCGAGTAGCGCCCCGACCAGCCTCGGCGCCACCGCGATCGCGATGTCCTTGTCGGGTCCGGTGCGCGCAAACGCGCAGAGGTTCGCCGCCCGCGCACCCTCCGGCGCGAGCGGAAGGTAACCACCTCCGGCGAACACGCTGGACCGATCCTTGCGCGTCTGGAGCGCGGCGTGCGTGAGGAACAGCTTGATGCGCCCGTCGCGCCAGCTCGAGTACAGCTCTCGCGCCAGCGCGTCGCGGGAGAGCGAGGAAGCGCGCAGGTCCTGGAGAATCCGCTTGCGCGAATCGAAATCCACCGGCCGGCGGTTGTCGGGGTCCACCAGGGACAAGTCCCAGAGCTCGGTCCCCTGGTAGAAGTCCGGCACGCCCGGAGAGGCTATCTTGAGCACCACTTGCGAGAGCGAGTTGTGCATCCCGATCTCGCAGATCCGCTCGGCGAAGGGCTGTAGCCCCTTCCAGAGCGGATGGCGGAGCGGGAGCGCGAACAGCCCCTCGACGTAGGCGCGAAGCGCCTCCTCCCACCGCTGGTCCTCCTGGATCCAGCTGGTGTTGGTCTTCGCCTCCTT
>VBKQ01000117.1 GCA_005879505.1 Deltaproteobacteria bacterium | reverse complement strand
GAGCTGCCGCGCGCGGTCGAAGTGCTGCTTCTGCTTCTGGAGCGTCGTTCCCTCGGGCCGCGCCGGATCGAAGCTGATGGCGAACTCGTGCAACGCGCCCTGATCCCAGGCTTCGTCGAGCTGCAGGGCGCGGTCGAGCAGCGAAGCGATCAGCGGCAGGTCGCCGACCAGCTCCAGATCGCGCTTGTTGGCGGCGATGGCCCCGGCCCAGGAGGCGACCGTCCAGTAGAGCAGCGGCACATCGTCTCTCTGCAGCCTGGACACCCCCGCCGGCGTGCGCAGGTCCTGCGGCGTGACCCCACGGGCGAGCTTGAGTCCCTGGACGCCGTAGTCGCGCGCGCGCAGATAGAGACGCCGCGCGCGCAGCATCGCCGCTTGCGCCTGGTCCGGCGGCGCGCCGAGCTCGGCCGGCTGCTGCACGAACGCGTACGCGTACTGCGTGAACCCCCGGGCCATTCCCAGCCGCAGCCCGACGTGCTCGTCGAGCTCGTCGGAGAGCGTCTCCATGGTCTTGAGCGCGAACGGTACCGCGTCGCGCACCAGCTCCGGATCGTCCTCGCGTGCGAAAGCGCTTTCTTCGCTGATGTCCGACATGGCGACGGCGAGCTTCGTGAGCGCGTAACGCTTCGGAGAACAGGCGAGCGGCACGAGCAGGAGAGCGAACTTGATCGCGCGCAAGATTGGGCGACAGTGATATTGACGCTGCCCGGAAGTCAACCCTTTGGCAGCAGCATGGGGAGCCGGTTTGGACGCGCCGCACGCAGCCGCCCACGTTGCCGGAGCGCCCGAAGCACCAGGGGAAAAACCCGCAGGAACCTCGTTCGAACGCTGGGCGCTGGTCGTGATCGTGCTGGCGATGGTCCTCCTCCCCACGCTGGAAGCTGCCGTGCGCCGCGTCACCGGTTCCGGTGTCCCCGGAGCCGCGGTCTATACCCAGCACCTCACGCTCTGGGTGGGTTTTCTCGGGGCCATGCTCGCGACTTCCACGGGAAACCACCTGGCGCTCTCCACGGTGGACTTCCTGCGCGCGGGCTGGCCCCGCGAGCTGGCGCGCGCTTTCGACAGCGCGGTGACCACGCTGGTCTGCGCCCTGCTCGCCTATGCATCGTTCGACATGGTGCTGCTCGACAAGGGTCGCGTGGACACGCTCGCGGGCGGCGTTCCGGAATGGTGGTTCGAAGTGGTGATGCCCGTCGGGTTCGCGGTGATGTCGATCCGCGGCGCGATGAAGGCTCCCTCCCGCGGCGCGAAGGCCGTCTGCTGGATCCTGATCGCGGCGGTGCTCCCCTTCCTCGTCTCCCGCGCGCTCGCGGTCAGGGGCGAGGGCTTTCTCACCATGCCGGACGGGCCGACGCTGCTGCGTGGACACACCTCCGCATTGGGCTGGCCGGGCAGCCTGGTGCTGTTCGCCGCCTTCCTGCTGGGCGCTCCGGTATTCGTCGTCATGGCGGGGTACGCCCTGCTGCTTTTCTATCTGGCTGGGACGCCTGTCGCTTCGGTTCCGGCCGAGACCTTCCGTCTGGTGGTCTCGCCCACCCTGCCCGCCATCCCGCTGCTCACGGTGGCCGGATATGTGCTCGCCGAGGGCGGCGCCTCCCGGCGCCTGGTGCGCGCGGCGCAAGGCTGGTTCGGGTGGATGCCCGGCGGGCTCGCGGTCATGGCCACGTTCGTGTGCGCGCTGTTTACCACCTTCACCGGCGCGAGCGGGGTCACCATCCTGGCGCTGGGCGGTATCATCCTCCCCGCGCTGGTGAGCGAGAAGTATCCCGAGGGCTTCTCCCTCGGCCTCGTCACCGCCGCGGGCAGCCTCGGACTTCTCTTCCCGCCTTCCCTTCCCGTGATCCTCTACGGCGTGGTGGCGGGCGTGCCGATCGATCACCTCTACATCGGGGGCCTCTTCCCAGGCTTGCTCATGGTCGCGCTGGTGGCGGCTTACGGCGTCTGGATGGGCATCCGCAACCGCACGCCCCGCCCGAGATTCGAGCGGCGCGAGGCGCTGGGCGCGCTCTGGCACGCGAAATGGGACCTGGGGTTGCCGATCCTCATCATCGTCGCCGTCGCCAGCGGTTTCGCCACCATCGTCGAGTCGGCCGCGCTGGGAGCCGCCTACGCGATCGTCGCCGAGCTCGTGCTCCACCGCGACGTGCACCTGACGCGCGATCTGCCCCGGGTGCTGGTTCATGCCTCCACGCTGGTCGGCAGCGTCGTCATCCTGCTCGGCGTCGCGCTGGGGATGACCAGCTACCTGGTCGACGCGGAGATCCCGACGCGGCTGCTCGCTTGGGTGCAGACGCACATCCATTCGCAATGGGAGTTCCTGCTGGCGCTGAACTTGCTCCTGCTCGTGCTCGGAAGCGTGCTCGAGATCTATTCCGCGATCGTGGTACTGGCGCCGCTGGTGGCTCCGCTCGGCGCCGCCTTCGGTGTCGAGCCGGTGCATCTCGGCGTCGTCTTCCTGGCGAACCTGGAGCTCGGCTTCCTCTTTCCGCCCATGGGCCTGAACCTGTTCCTCAGCGCTTCGCGGTTCCAGAAGCCGCTTCCGCTGCTGTACCGGAAAGCGCTCCCCTTCCTGGTCATCATGGCGGTGGGCGTGCTGCTGATCACCTACGTGCCGGCCATCACCACCGGGGTGGTCGCCCTGCTCACGCGCGCTCGCTGACCCGCTTCTCCAACGGCACGTAGTGCGTCTCGCGCGGACCGGTGTAGATCTGCCGGGGCCGGCCGATCTTCGTGGAAGGATCCTCGATCATCTCCTTCCAGTGGGCGATCCACCCGGGCAGGCGGCCGAGCGCGAACATCACCGTGAACATCTGCGTGGGGATGCCCAGCGCCTTGTAGATGATGCCCGAGTAGAAGTCGACGTTCGGGTAGAGCTTGCGCTCGACGAAGTACGGGTCGCGGAGCGCGGTCTCCTCCAGCTGCTTGGCGAGATCGAGCATCGGATCGCGCACGCCCAGCTTCTCCAGCACCTCGTCGCACGCCTTCTTGATGATCTTCGCCCGGGGGTCGAAGTTCTTGTACACGCGGTGCCCGAACCCCATCAGCCGGATTCCCGTCTTCTTGTCCTTCACCTGCCCGATGAATTGCTGGGCGCTGAGCCCTTTGCGGCGGACGTCGTCCAGCATCTCCACCACTTCCTGGTTGGCGCCGCCGTGGAGCGGCCCCCAGAGCGCGCAAATGCCGGCGGAGATGCTGGCGAAGAGGTTCGTCTGCGCGGAGCCGACCAGGCGCACCGTGCTCGTCGAGCAGTTCTGCTCGTGGTCTGCGTGCAGGATGAGCAGGAGATTGAGCGCCTTCACCGCGACCGGGTCGGGCCTGTACTCCTCGGCGGGGACGGCGAACATCATGCGCAGGAAATTGGCGCAGTACTCGAGATCGTTGCGCGGATAGATGAATGGGTGGCCGATGTTCTTCTTGTAGGAGAACGAGGCGATGGTGGGCAGCTTCGCGATCAGCCGCGCGATGGTGATGTCCCGGTACTCGTCGGCCTTGGCGTTCAGCGCGTACGGATAGAACGAGCTGAGCGAGGAGACCATGGCGGAGAGGATCGCCATCGGATGCGCCGTCATCGGGTACCCGTCGAAGAAGCGGCGCATGTCTTCGTGGATCATCGAATGCCGCGTGAGCAGGTGCTCCCACCGGCTGAGCTCTTCGCGCGAGGGCAGGTGGCCGTAGATGAGCAGGTAGGCCGTCTCCGTGAAGGTGCTCCTCTCGCCCAGCTCCTCGATGGGAATGCCGCGATAGCGGAGGATGCCCTTCTCGCCGTCGAGAAAGGTGACCGCGCTCTCCGTGGAGGCCGTGTTCATGAAGGCGGGATCGAGAGTGACCAGACCGGTTTTCGCGCGCAGGTCGGAGATTTCGATTCCCTTCTCGCCCTCCGTCCCCTCGACCACCTGCAACTCCATCTCCTGCTTGCCTGTGACGATGCGGACGGTCTCGGCCACGGCCTCGCTCCTTCTCGTTCGAGCGCAGTTGATAACCTGTACAGCCTAAAAGCAGTAGCCGCTAAGCCGCTTCGGCGGCCGCGACTAGTCGCCTGCGCGACGCTCTCTCCCGCGGCGTTGCAAAAGAGTCAAGAGCGCAACCGCGCGAGCAGTTCGCCGACTTCCATCGGCGTATCGCAGAGATAATCGGCGGAGGCCAGCGCTGCACGTTCGCCGAGGCCCCAGGTCACCGCGCAGACGGGGACGCCCGCCGCCTTGCCGGTGGCCAGATCGACTGCGCTGTCGCCGACCAGCAGCGCATCTTGCGGGCGGGCGCCGAGGGTGGCGCAGATGCGCAGGAGGCCGTCGGGGGCGGGCTTTCGCGGCGCTTCATCTCCGCCGACCACCGCCCGGAACGCGCTCTCGACCCCCAGACCCCGCAGGATCTCGCGCGCGAAGCTTCCGGGCTTGTTGGTCAGCACCCCGCGCGCTTCGGGAGGGATCCGCAACAACGCGTCGACGCCGCCGTAGAGCCGCGTCTTCGCCAGCAGTCGCTTCCCGTACTCCTCGCGCCAGATCGGCGCCGCTTCCGCGTACCGCGCCTCGTGCCGCGGGCCCAGCGAACGGCGGATCAGCCGTTCGGCGCCTTCGCCGATGAATCCATGGATCACCTGGGGCTCGCGTTCAGGAATGGAAAGGCGCGCCAGCATCGCGTTCACGCTGTCTGCCAGGTCGTCGCGGGAATCGATGAGAGTACCGTCCAGGTCATAGATGACGCCCTTCAGCGGCATCCCTGCTCTTTAACCCGCTTCGCCGCCCGGGTGTCGTGCTGCCGGACGCTCTCTGGAGGCAACCAAATGAAGGTTTTCCGACTCTTTTCTTCCCTGGCTGCCGCCGGCGCTCTCGCCGCCTGTGGCGGCAGCGCGGGCACCACGCAGGAATTTCGCGCCGCGGCTCCCACGTCCGAGAAGCTCGCCATCTCCCAGAACGACGGCGATTCGCCGCAGGGAACCGCCGCCAGCGACGCATCCGCGAGCGCACAGGCAGCCGCCGCCGCCGCCGCCACCCCCGAATGCCATCCGCATCTCTTCGTGCGCACGCACGAGATCGTCGGCCGGGTGAACCGCCACTTCGCCAAGCACCTCCATCACGTCGAGGACTTGATCGAGGACAATCCACTGGCAAACGGCGAGACCAGGACCTGGGAGAAAGTCCGCGACGGTGTGGACCGGAAGTTCACCATGACGCGGACCGCGAACGCCGACGGTTCCGTCACTTTCGACTTCGAGCTCGACCTCGCGAACGTGCCCGCCAGCGGTTCGCCTTCGTTCGTCAAGGTGATGTGGGGCTCCATCACGCACATCGGGCCCGCCGCCGAGGAGAGCGACGCCGGAGCAGACCAGCTGGTGGAGAACAAGGGCACGGTCACGTTCGACTTCACCGCGCTCGCTTCCGTCAAGACGTCCGAGCGCGCCCGCGGCCAGATCACCGACACCTTCGACAACGTCCATGATCCGCTGAAGGGCGTGAAGCGCACCGCCACCGTCGTGCTCACGAACTTCACGCCCGAGGAAGGAGACGGCCATGGACCGCGCAATGGCAGCTACCTCTGGACGCGCGAGCCCAAGGTGGGCGGGAAGTTCCAGTTCCAGGACACCGTGACGCTGTTCTGCCTGCCGAACCCCGCCGGAGTGCAATCGGATCTGACAGCGGTCTCGCGCTGGTACAACGCCGCTGACGGAGGCGTGCATGGCCGCAGCGACGCAAAGGCCACCGGCGGGCAGCTCGATGCCGGACTCGCCTGGATCGGTGTGACCTGCGCGAAGGGTCAGACCACCAGCGCGCCGGCGGAAGGTTACTGGATGATGAAGCTCGAACAGGCGGATGGCGGAACGGCCGTCGCGCAAATGTCGCAGGTGGGAACCGAACCCTGCGACCCGATCTTCGGGCCAGTTCCCAGCCCGTACGACGCCGGCACCGATTACGACTTCAGTCAGCCGGTCACCTTCCCCAACGAGTGGTAGTTCCCCGTGTGCACGTAGTGCCCGCAGTACCCGCACACCGGAAGGCGCCCGGTTCCGCCCCGGGCGCCTTTCGTGTTTCGATGCCCCGGTGCGGGTCTGCGCCATACCGGCGGGCGAGTTCTGGATGGGGAGCGACGCGCCAGAAGGCCAGGACAACGAGCGTCCGCGGCGGCGCGTCGCGACCGGGGCCTACAGCATCGGAGAGACCCCGGTCACCAACGGCGAATTCGACGCATTCGTGGGCGGTGGCGGGTACCGCGATCGCGGCGTATGGAGCGACGCCGGCTGGCAATGGCGGGAAGCGAATGCCGTAACGGCTCCGCGATTCTGGAATGAGGAGGCATGGCGCGACTATCTCGGTCCGGATCAGCCGGTCGTGGGAGTGAGCTGGTACGAAGCGGACGCCTTCGCCCGCTCGCTCGGCATGCGCCTTCCCACGGAGGCCGAATGGGAGCGCGCCGCCCGCGGCGAGGATGGCAGGCGCTTCCCCTGGGGCGACGAGTGGGTGCCCGAGAACGCGGCGCATAGGGGAGGCCGGCGGCACACGCTACCGGTGCGATCGATCCCTGAAAACCGAAGTCCCCACGGGTTGTACGACTGCGCCGGCAACGTCTGGGAATGGTGCGCCGACGCGTACGCGGAAGGCCTGCGAAGCGCCCGGGGCGGGTCGTGGAACGCGCACCCGCCGCAGCTGAGGTGCGCCGCGCGGAACGCCTGGGCTCCGGATGCCCGGTTCTCGAACCTCGGATTTCGTGTGGCCCGCTGATCGAGCACTCCGCGAAGCCGTTTGTGTCTAGATTGCGACGATCTCCACCCGCTGGAGGGCGTTCATCCCGTATCCGAGCGGGTTCCATTCCGCCTCGTCCGGCTGCGAGCTTCCCGAGACGTCCGTCGCGCGGCAGGCAACCGCATGACGGCCAGGCGCCCGCGGGGTCCAGAGCAGCTCGAAGCGCCGCCACGAATGCGGCAGGGCGGGACCAAGGAGGCGCGCTTCGTGCCGCTCGCCGTCGATCTCCACGTCGACCCGCGAGACGCCGTCTCCGCCCCAAGCCAGCCCTGACAGCCGCGCCGGCATCCCAGCGCGGACATGTCCCGGCAGTCCGACGAACATCGACTTGATCCGGATCCGCGTCACCGGCACGCCTGGCGCGTACACGTATTTGTGCGCCTGGAATTCGCCGTGGAAGGGTTTTTCCACCGCTTCGATGCGCGCTAGCCACTTGACGCTGGCCATCCCGTACCACCCGGGAACCACGAGCCGGACGGGCCCGCCGAACCGGGTTGGGATCGGCTCGCCGTTCATCTCGTATGCGAGCAGCGTGCCCTCATCGAGCGCCACCTCCCGGGGGAGCGAGCGCTGATACCCGCAGCCACCATCCGCGCCGGTGAAGACGACTTCCACTGCGGATTCAGCCAGCACGAGCACTGAGCGCAGGGGGACGCCCGCCCACTGCGCGGCGCTCACTCCCCGATGCGCCCACTGCTCGCCGGAAACGGGTGGATCGAGCATCGCCCGCCCATTTCCGGCGCATTCGGTGACTACCGTCTCGACCACCGGCGGCATCGAGCGCAGCTCCGGCAGAGTCAGCGATCGCGGTCTCACGACCGCCCCCCCGATCTCGACCACGTGATCGTCGCCGAGGTGCGGGATGGCGAAGTGGCAACGCAGGAAACGCTCCCCCGCCGGTGTGATCAGTTTGGCGAACGCCCCCTCCGCGGCTTCGACGTTCGCCGGATCGCGCGAAAGGACACGCCTGCCCTCCTCCTCGGGAGCCGCGAAGGCTCCGATGTACCCTTGCACCCGCATTCGCCGCCGCGACGGAGAAGGTAGGTCCTCGCTGCCTCTATGTCAGGGGCCCTGCGCCAGGCTGCACGTGGGACGAGCCAAGCGGCGGACTGTCCATCTTGCGACGGTCAGGCGCGTTCCGCGGCCACGGCGCAAAACGCTTCAGACGCGAGAGCGATGGCCGCGCCGAGAAGCACGACATCCTTAAGCCTCCTGCCGTTTGGAAAACGGCGCAGTTCGTGATTCAGGTCTTGTCCCGCAGCCGAGCGAAACGTTACGGACGCCCTTCGGGAGGTTCCATGGACGTGGACGCGATCGTCATCGGATCCGGTCAGGCGGGCGTGCCCCTCGCGGCGCGGCTCGCGACTTCGAGACGGCAGACGGTGCTGGTGGAGCGGTCACGCCTGGGCGGCACCTGCATCAATTACGGTTGCACGCCCACCAAGACGATGGTCGCCAGCGCCCGGGCAGCACACGTGGCGAGGACGGCGGGACGCCTCGGCGTGCACTCGGAGCCGGTGCGGATCGACTTGCCGGCCATCGTGGCGCGCAAGGACGCCATGGTGCGGCAGTGGAGGGAGGGCGTCGAGGGCCGGCTGGCGGCGGCAGGCGAGCGGCTCCGGGTGCTGAACGGACACGGTCGGTTCACCGGCGAACGCGAGATCGAGGTAGCGGGCGCGCGGTACCGGGGCGAGATCGTCGTCATCAATACCGGCGTGCGCCCTGCTGCACCGGATGTGGAAGGGCTCGCCGCCCTGCCGTGGCTCGACAACCGGCGGATCATGGAGCTGACAGAGCTGCCCGGGCACCTGATCGTGCTCGGCGGTGGATACATCGGATGTGAGTTCGCGCAGATGTTCCGCCGTTTCGGCTCCGCGGTCACCGTCGTCCAGCGAGGCCCTCACCTCCTCGATCGGGAGGATCCCGACGTGTCGGAAGCGCTGGAGGGCGTATTCCGCAGCGAGGGAATCGAGCTGGTCCTGGGCGCACAGGTCCGGCGCGCCGCGGCGCAGCAGCGCGATCTGGTGATCGTTCTGGACGGGCGGAAGATCGCTGGCTCCCACATCCTCGCCGCCGTGGGCCGCCGGCCGAACACCGACGACCTCGGCTGCGAACGCGGCAACGTCGCCCTCGATGCGAAGGGGTTCGTGAAGGTGGACGATCAATACCGCACCAGCGCCAAGGGAGTGTATGCCGTGGGCGACGTGACGGGTGGCCCGCAGTTTACGCACACCTCCTGGGACGATCACCGGATCCTCTTCGACCTCCTCATGGGCAGATCGGCGCGCAGCCGCTCCGGCCGCGTCATCCCTTCCGTGGTGTTCACCGATCCGCAGGTCGCCAGCGTCGGGCTCAACGAGCGCGAGGCCAAGGCGCGCGGCGTGCGGCACGAGGTCGCGCGGATGCCCTTCGGTTCGATCGCGCGCGCCCTCGAAACCGACGAAACGGCGGGCATCCTCAAGCTGGTCATCGACCCGGACAGC
>VBKQ01000116.1 GCA_005879505.1 Deltaproteobacteria bacterium | reverse complement strand
AAGAAGAAGGTGGACTTCTGCGGCATGACCTCGCCGCCATCGGCGACCGCCTTGAGCTGCGCGATGCGCGTCGGGTTGAGCAGGAACACCGCCTGTACGTCCGGGCGGCGGGACTCCTCCAGGGCCGCATCGAAGTCTTTCAGGTAGCGCAGGTTCATCTGCCGCTCCTGCGCGGCACGGTCGATTCCAAGGATCTCCTCGAGGATCAGCGCGTGCAGGATGGGAACGTCCAGGCCGCGCAGCGGCTCCGGCCCTGCAAGCGCCGGCTCCGCTCCCGGGAGCAAGGAGAGCAGCATGATCTCGCCGCCGGAGGCGAGCAGGAAGCTGCGCTCCCGTTGCGCCAGCGCAGTTCGCAGGTCGCCTGCGCTCGCCGCGCTCATCTTCTCCACTGCGAAACGCTGGCGCAGGCGCTCGAGAAAGCGCGAAAGCTGGAACTGCGGAAGCCCATGCACCACCCGGTGG
>VBKQ01000407.1 GCA_005879505.1 Deltaproteobacteria bacterium | reverse complement strand
CGAGATGATCTGTGCGGCGCTGCGGATGGCGCCGAACAGGCTCCACTTCGAGTTGGAGCTCCAGCCCGACATGATGATCCCCACCACGATCAAGGCGGTGACGGCAAGGATGTAGAAGATCCCGATGTTCATGTCGGCGACGATCAGCCGGTGGCTGAAGGGCAGCGCCACGAACACGCAGGCGAAGCCGACCATCATGAAATAGGGCGCGGCCCGGAAGAGCACGTTGTCCGCTTCCGCCGGGATCAGGTCTTCCTTGAAGAGCAGCTTCACCGCGTCCGCGATCCACTGCAGGAACCCCGCCGGTCCGACGCGGTTGGGTCCGACCCGGCTCTGCATCCGCGCGGCGATGCGCCGTTCGGCCCAGGAGAAGATCCCGCCGCTGATGGCGGCGAAATTGATCACGATGAAGGAGAAGAGACCCATGAATGCCACGTAGACGAACTGCGTCCAGGGCCAGCTCGCGGGGTCGTATCCCCATCCGCGGATCAGGTTGTCGATGAATCCCTGCATCTAGCGATCGATCTCCGGTGCGACGACGTCCAGCGAAGCGATGAGCGCCACCAGGTCGGCGATCATCAGTCCGCGCGAGAGCGCGTCGATGATGCCCATGGCGGTGAAGCTGCCGGTGCGGATCTTCACCCGGTGGGCGTTCTCGCCCGGGCCGGCCACCACGTAGTACTGCATGTCGCCGCGCGCGCTCTCGATCCGGCTGTAGGCCTCGGTGCCCTCGGGGATTTTGATCTTGCGCGGCACCTTGCCCATGATCGCCGTGTCCTTGGGAAGCTGGGCCAGCGCCTGGCGCAGGATGCGGCAGCTCTGCCGCATCTCCTCCACGCGGCACCAGAAGCGGTCCCAGGCGTCGCCCGGCGTTCCCACCTCGCCCTTGCCGACCGGCACGTCGAACTCGAAGTCGGGATAGACGGAGTAGGGCAGGGCCTTGCGCACGTCGAAGCTCATTCCGCTCGCGCGCAGGTTCGGGCCGACCAGGCAGTAGTCGATGGCCATCTGCGCCGGTATCGGCGCCAGATGCGCCAGCCGCTTGATGAAGATCTCGTTGTAAGTGATCAGCCGGTTGAACTCGTCGAGGATCTTCTCGAAGTGGTCGAGGAAGGTGGAGACCTTGTCCTCGTATCCGCTGGGAAGATCGAAGGCGACCCCGCCGATGCGCAGGTAGTTGTAGGTCAGCCGCGCCCCGCACAGCTCCTCGAGCAGGTCGTTGATGAACTCGCGCTCGCGGAGCGCGTAGGGGAACGGGGTCACCGCGCCGATGTCCATCGCCATGGTGCCGACGGAGATCAGGTGGCTCGAGATCCGGTTCAGCTCGCAAGCGATCACCCGGCAGAACTCGGCGCGCCTCGGGACTTGCAGTCCGAGCAGGCGCTCCACCGCCATCGCCCAGCCCTGGTTCGCGAACATCGCCGCGATGTAGTCGACGCGGTCGGTGTAGGGCATGAAGCCGTTGTAGGTGCAGCGCTCGCCGATCTTCTCGATGCTGCGATGCAGGTACCCGACCTCGGGGATGGCCCGCTTCATCACCTCGCCGTCGGTCTGGACGAGGAAGTTGATCACGCCGTGGGTCGACGGGTGCTGCGGCCCCATGTTGAGCAGCATGTCGCCCGTGTACTCGATGCGGCGCAGGACCTCCTTGTTGGAGGTCATCTCCATGGTCGGAGTCTCGGGTGCGCGGCGCGGCTCGGTCACTGCGGCAGCTCCGTCTTGGGCGCGGGCGTCTCGGCGCCGGTCGCCGCGGCGGCCTGCGTCGTGGGAGCGGCGGCCGGTGGAGCGGACTTCGTCTTCTCCTCCGCGGCCGCGGCGGCGGCGCGCTTCGTCATTTCGTCGAGCCGCACGAAGCCATCCAGCGGGCTTTCGCGCGTGGTCGAGATGTGGTGATAGTCCGCCTGTTCCGCGTAGTCCTTGCGCAGCGGGTGCCCGACCCAGTCGTCCGGCAGCATGATGCGCCGCAGGTCGGGGTGACCGTCGAACTGCACGCCCATCAGATCGTACTGCTCGCGCTCCAGCCAGTCGGCGCTCTTCCAGACGGGCTCGACGCTGGCCAGGGCCGGCGCGGCGCGATCGAGCAGCACCTTGAGGACGAAGGCGTGCCTCTTCTCGTACGAGAACAGGTGGTAGACGACATGGATCTGGTTCTTCTTGGGCCAGTCGACCGTCGACAGGTTCATCAGGCAGTCGAAGTGAAGCTCCGGATCGCTCTTGAGGAAGGCGCACACTTCGCGCAACGCGGGGGCCTTCACCTCGACCCAGGGATCCTTGTTCGGCGGCTGCAGCGCCCCGACCGACTCGCCGAACTTCGCGGCGAGCGCGCTGTGGATCTGCTCGGGAGTCACGGAAGCGTCCTCGGGACCGCGCTCAAGCGGTGACCTTGTAATCGATCCCGAGCCCGCCATCGCGGCGGCCAATCTCGCGCCGGCCGTGGAACCAGCGCTCGCGCACGATCTTGTCCTGCACGCGGAGCAGACCTTCCGTCAGCGCCTCGGGACGCGGCGGGCAGCCCGGCACGTAGATGTCGACGGGCACGATCTTGTCGACGCCCTTGCAAACCGAATACGCCAGCTGGAAGAGGCCGCCGCAGCTCGCGCAGGAGCCCATCGAGATGACGTACTTCGGTTCCGCCATCTGCTCGTAGAGGAGCTTGCAGCGCTCCGCCATCTTGTAGGTCAGCGTCCCCGCCACGATCATCAGATCGCTCTGCCGCGGAGTGGCGCGCGGGACGCTGCCGAAGCGGTCGATGTCCGCGCGCGGTCCGCCGGTCTGCATCAGCTCGATGCCGCAGCAGGCAAGGCCGAAGAGCAGATAGAAGATGCTGCTCTTCCGGGCGAGGTTGATGATGTCGTCGATGAACGAGGTCCTGGTGGTGACGACCTGCCCGACGTCCTGTGCGTAGTGCTTCGACATCCTTCTAGTCTCCGATTGGCCGCCTCAGGCGGCCTTCCGCGCTGCTTCCGCCTTCTCGCGCGCGGCCTTGATCACGTCCTGCTTGAGCCCTTTGACCCACTCCAGATCGCCCATCGCCCACACGTAAGCGAGCCCCACCGCGAGGATGGCGACGAAGACGAAAATCTCCGCGAACGCCAGCAGACCCTGCCCACGGTCGAGGAACCA